>CBIHPU010000280.1:0-5466 GCA_966211935.1 uncultured bacterium
GTCTTATCCCTACCCCACCAAAAAACTCAAGAAAGAACGTCGGCATTTCTTTCGATAAATACACTTTGCTTCTATCCTTGAGAAAATAAATTATGCCGCCGGCTTTTAAATGCAACGCGCCGGTATTCCTGTACATCGTGTATTCTTTAAAATAAGTTGGAACATTTGGAATTGAAATAGAATCACCCCGACCAAATTGCTGGTATTTATACATCAATTCAATACCCCAATAATAAAAAGTGCCACTGTTGTAAGCATCATCGTCAATGCGGAAAAACTTTAATTCTTTTCGCGCGAAGAATCCGCTGTTATTTTTAAGTTGTGGAGGATAGGGAATAATTATTCCACCTCCATCAATTCCACCATAAACATTTTTGTAAATATGATAATCGAAACCAACTTTCATATTCGGTCCACTAAAGAAATCAAACAATCCGAAGGGAGCCCATTTGAAAGCCATTTTAAACGGAAGTTCAGGACTCTCCTGCGCGCGTGAGCCGGCAGCCAGAACAAACACAAAAAGAAAGAGGGAAACTTTTACCTTTCCCTCTGAAATCAACTTCCGCATAAAAACTATTTAATCCTGGTTGAGTTTGTTTTCAATCGCAGTATCATAAATCTTTTTGTATTCCGATACCGAACCATAAACATCGCTGTCAATTTTAAATTCTTTTCCTTTTACAAAACCGAGCTTACTGAATTTTACGTTCAGGCTTTTCAAGGTATTCACTAACGCGATCTCATTTTCCTTTTTCACTGTAAGCACCACGCGGCTCTGACTTTCACCAAACAGATAAACATCCTTACGAATATTTCTATCAATGGAAATATCAAATCCAAGATTATTCTGAAAAGATGATTCAGCTAATGCAGTGAACAATCCGCCATCTGAACAATCGTGAGCGGACTCAATAAGTTTTTCAGCGATTACTTTCTTCACAGCATCCTGCACAAGATATTCTTCTTCCAGATCAAAAGCAGGAGCAGGAGTGTTTTCAATTTTGTGATAAGAATAAACATACTCCGATGAACCAAGATCGTTCTTGCATTCACCCACAAGATATATGCAGTCACCTTCTTTTTTGAAATCTAAAGTGGTGTGAAGACTCTTGTCATTCATTAATCCGATCATTCCGATTGTTGGAGTTGGAAACACGGGACCTTCAAATGAACTTTGATTGTAAAAACTTACGTTACCCCCAGTAACAGGAGTTTCAAACTTTTTGCAGGCCACGCTCATTCCTTTGATCGCTCCAACAAACTGCCAATATACTTCAGGATTGTAAGGATTACCAAAATTCAGACAGTTCGTTACAGCGCTTGGCACCCCGCCGCTGCATACAATATTTCTTGCCGCTTCGCTGACTGCAATAGCAGTTCCAACTTCAGGATCAGCATTCACATAACGTGAGTTGCAATCGACTTTCATCAATAACGCCTTATCAGTGCCTTTGATATTCACTACCGCCGCGTCAGAAGGACGATTTGTTATCATGTTCACTGTTCCAACCATTGAGTCGTACTGGTTGTAAACCCAGCGCTTGCTTGCAATGTTCGGATGTGAAATAAGGAATGTCATCACCTCTTTATAATCCGCGGGTTCTTTTACGTCATCAATATTAAACTTTTTAGATTCCGCGAAATATGCAGGCTCTTTGTATTCACGTTTGTAAATTGGCGCACCACCACCAAGCACAAGCGCTTCAGCGGGAACATCAGCAACCAATTCACCATGCATATAATATTTTAAACGGGGCTCATTTGTTACCTCACCAATCAGTGAACAGTTAAGATCCCATTTATCAAATACTTTTTTAACCGCTTCTTCCTGTCCCTTCTTTACAACCACAAGCATTCTCTCCTGCGATTCGCTGAGCAGAATTTCCCATGGCAACATATTTGCCTGGCGCGTCGGAACCTTATCGAGATGAATGATCATTCCGCTTTCTCCTTTTGCGCTCATTTCTGAAGTGGAGCAAGTGATACCGGCCGCGCCCATATCCTGCATTCCGATCACAGCGCCTGTTGTAATTACTTCAAGCGAAGCTTCCAATAATAATTTTTCCTGAAAAGGATCACCCACCTGGACAGCCGGAAGATCTTTAGCTGAATCTTCAGTAATATCAGCGCTTGCAAAAGTTGCTCCGTGAATTCCGTCTTTACCGGTTGCAGATCCAACAATGAAAACCGGATTACCCGCGCCATAAGATATTGCTTTCACCGTTTCATCAGTTTTTACAATTCCAACCGACATCGCGTTAACAAGCGGATTCACATTGAAACTATCATCAAAGAAAACTTCTCCTGCAACAGTAGGAATTCCGAACGCGTTTCCATAATCTCCGATCCCTTTTACAATTCCGCGGATCAACCATTTTGTTTTTGGAGAATTGATATCACCGAAACGCAATGAATTAAGTTGCGCAATTGGACGCGCACCCATTGTAAAAATATCTCGATTGATTCCGCCAACACCTGTTGCAGCGCCCTGGTAAGGTTCAATTGCAGAAGGGTGATTGTGCGATTCAATTTTAAACGCGCAGGCAAGACCTCCGCCAATATCTACGAGTCCAGCATTTTCTTCGCCGGCCTTTGCCAGCATGTGCGGACCTTCTTTTGGCAAGGTCTTGAGCCACATTATAGAATTTTTGTAGGAACAATGTTCGCTCCACATAACGGAGAAAACAGAGAGTTCAACAAAATTTGGTGTGCGGCCAAGTATCTCTTTTATTTTTTCGAATTCTTCGGGAAGTAATCCTAGTTTTTTCGCGGTATCCACCGTTATAGTATTGCTTTTTTCAACTACGCTCATGGGTTGAATTTTTAAGGCAGTAAACTTACGAAAAAGGCAGGCACGCTAAGGAGAAATCTGGAAAATTGTGAATGAAGTAAGTGGTTAAGTGATAGCTTGTTAAATGGATTTTTAATTAAGTTGGGGAAGATAAATCCTCAAATAAAAAAAGAAGCGCGAAGTTCTATTGACTGGCCAGCATCACTTCGGCAAGTTCATACAGCAAAGTTTTCGCGTTTGCGATATCCTTATTGTAAAAATCAACAAGGATCAATTGTTCCAACGTATAACGTTTTCCGTCAATGAATCCTGTTATCCATGCATCAGTCTGTCCTTTCTTAATTGCCTTTTGCCTTTGCGCCTCCGCATCAAGAATGGAAGCGAATTCTCCCTGTGTAAAACGCGTTATTCCATCATCCAGCTTTTGCGTAGCAGGAACACCATATTCCTGCAAGTGATCCCACTTATAATTTTCAGGATACGTATATGCCGCTATCTGCACTTTGAACGTTAGTCCCTTCGCACATAATCTTGTTCCAATCTCCAGCAACTTCCTGTAAACTGCAGGATCATTAAGGCTTCTGTTTTTCAATGCTGCGAAATCCAGTTTCTTAAATTCATCACAAGGATCGCTTGTAGTTGTGGTGACAACCGGACCTGTTGTATCAACCGGGGCAGGAATTGAATCTTTTTTCTGATATGAAAGATCAGTTAATGTATCAGGATCGTTAAGATAATCGTTCAGTTTTTTTGAGGAGTCGGCTTGAGTGTAAACATACCCGCCTTTTGCCATGTAAAAATCTTTTTTGATCTCTTTAAATTTTTTAATCGCCTGTACATTCAGATTTTCTTCAATATCAGGATAACCTTTAGCTTTTACTTTAATATCATAATCTTCTCCCGGGGACAATGCAACGAGGTAACGTCCTGTCTTTTTATTAGAATGAAACGGACCAATCTTTTCTCCTGTTCTTCGCTTAACAATTACAAACTCAGCTTCTGTCGGCACTCCATTTCCATACACAACGCCTTTCAGCATGGCCAGAACAGGTCTTTCTCCAATAATACCAGGACTTACTTCGTAAATGTCTAAACTACCCTGCGCTCCTTTTTCTGTTCGTGTCGAAGAAAAATATCCTTTATCACCTTTCGCATTAATTACATAATATATATCATCATCAGTAGTGTTAAGCGGATAACCCATGTTTACAGGTTCTATCCATTTGTTTTCTTTTTTAATTGAAAACATAATATCATAACCGCCAATACTTTTATGTCCCTTTGAACTGAAGAACAGAGTTATTCCATCGGGGTGGATAAACGGTGAATCATCATCATAAACAGTATTGATGCCCGGCCCGAGATTTACCGCGGGTCCCCATTGTCCATTCTCGAGCATTTCAGAAATATAAATGTCCTTTCCTCCTAATCCGCCTGGTCTTTCACTCGCAAAATATAAATGGCGACCATCTCCTGAAATTGAACAGCTGCCTTCCCAATATTTTGTATTGATGGTGGGGCCAAGCTTTACGGGATCACTCCATTTTTCGCCATTTAAATGACAAACATATATATCACCGCCATCTTTTTTTGTAGAGTAAAAAGTATAGAGTTGCTGTCCATCAGGTGATAGAGCTATGGATGCATCGTTATGTTTTGTATTGATATTTTCTCCAATGGATTCAGGTTCCTCCCAGTTATCATCAACTCTTCTTGTTATAAAAATATCTTCGTAATATTCTCCGTCAGGATCTTTTTTGAAATCGACGTCCATTAATCCTCCGGTACTTTTTTTACCTCTGTAAGTAAAAATCAAAATCGATTCATCAGCGGAAATGACCGGCACATATTCAGCGTCTTCAGAATTTACCGGAGAGCCAATATTTTTTATATCTGCTTCAATCATTGTCTGCGTAACTCTTTTTCCATTTTCCGCCTGCATCATGGAAAGTTCAGCTTCTTTTCTTTCTTTCGCGTCCGGATTCTGATTTATAAATTTCTGCAGGTAAAAAATAGCTTCATCAAATTTATAATTGTGGTGGTAAGCTTCTCCAAGATGAAAATAGACTGCATAATGCGTTGAATCCTTGCTCTTCACTTCTTCGAGCAAACTGATGGCTTCTTCTTTTTTTGCCGGTATGTGCGTTGCGGCAACTCCTTTTCTCAACTTGTAATAAAGTTGATTTTTTTTATCGAGGGAAATAAGTTTTGTGAATGCGGCGTAGGCTTTGTCATATAGCTTTTCCTCCATATAATATTCGCCATCCTCAATGAGCAACTCAATCTGTTCGCTCTTCTGCGCGAAGGCAGCAACACCAAAAAAGAAAACAAAAAGAATAAAAATATGCTTCAGCATTTGCACAATTGTTACCCGAAAGTCCTTAATAAAGTGTTGACTTCCTGTTCACATTGTGTTGATTAACCAACAATGACGTGTTAATTGATGTTAGTAACATCACGCAAAGCCCTGTGTTTATGGGGCTTCTGAGCGGTTCACCGAATGTTATTAAGAGAGGAATGTTAATAGATTGCCCCTTGTTAGCAAGAAAGGGCGCTTGTGAAATTATCCTGCTACTGCTTCTTCCTTAAAAGGATTGCGCGGCACCCACTCGCCAGGCTGCAGATAAGAAATGAAAGGACGCATCACCAGTTTACTGACTGTATTTTGTGGTTTG
>CBIHPU010000281.1:0-5443 GCA_966211935.1 uncultured bacterium
TGAGGATCTGTTCACCGGCCAATCGATTGGAATACTCGATTCTTCCTACACGTTTCCGCTGCATGATACAACCACCGCTACCCGCTTCAAACTTACAATTACCTATAATTCCCTCCAGGTATTGAAACAGGTATCGGCTATTTCCTGCGAAAATGATCCCGGAAAAATTATTGCATACGGAAACAGTAACGGACCTTGGGACTTTTACTGGTATGACAATTCTGGAAATAACATTCGTTCCAGTTTTGGGAAAACAGTGCCTGACACACTGGATCAATTACAGTCGGGGAGTTACTCTGTGAATGTTTTGACAGTTGGTGGTTGCGATTTCGGATCAGATACAATCACGCTGTTTCAACCCACTTACCCCACAGCTTCCTTTAGCTTGCCGGATACAGTTTATCCGCAGACATGCATACAGCAAATCATTCAGAACAACTCAACCAACAGTGCAGGCTTTTTCTGGGACTTCGGAAACGGGGACACATCAACGCAGCAAATACCGCAATGTTGTTTTGCTGACACGGGCAACTTTGTGATAACGCTTATAACATCAAGTTCTTTTGGTTGCACAGACACAATACAACATTCGCTTATTGTCCTCCCCTCGCCCACTACTTCATCTGCTGAAATTTCCAGTGAAGAAATAAAATTATATAGCACACCCGGCAAAAAATGCATTATAGAAATTCCAAATGAATATCTGAAAAAAAGCATAACAGCAGTTCTCTTTGATCAGAAAGGAAATCAATTGACGTCATGCCGTTTTTTCTGTCCGGAAAACAAAAACATTATTGATCTATCGACTTATCCAGTTGGATATTATATAATGACGCTGAGGTTCAATAACGAAGTTCCCTTTTCAACCGCTATAATTCTGTACGAGTAATGATCGCAATTATTCATTTTTTAACCAAAAATAAAATTAACATGAAAAAATATTTTAAAGTCATCATAATATTAATGACGCTCAATTACAACAATACTAATGCACAAAACAATAAGATTAATCTGTTAGCGGATTTTACATTAAGCGGCACCGGGCACGGTCGTTATGCAGGACTTGGAATCAGCTATAAAAAAAATCTGACAAGACTGGATATAATTCCATTAATGCAGCTCGAAAGAAAGGCCATCAACTCATTCGCTGTAAACATTTCGAAAACGTTATCAAGGGATCTGGAAAAAGATTGGCAAGATGACTACACCAGGTTCAGACCGTGGCTATTCTGTTCCTTTCAATATTATCACGCGGCTTCTTTATCAAAGCTGGTTTTACAGTACGAGCTCGATATTGCAGAAGGACTTTACCCCGGAATGACATCGCCGAAAGTAAATACTTTACAATTTACGGCCGGAATGGGAGCCAACTTCAGGATCTACAAAACAGTTTCTATCAGAACTTACCTTGCAATAGGATTTTATAATCACCTGAATTTGAAACTTCGCTTATACCATGAAAAAGCAGCGCCTATACTTTCACTGGGAATTGGAGTTTATCTGGCTATGCCGGGCAACGATTGATAAATTCATTGTTCGTTGAAATGATATCAACTCAAAATCAATTTGTCAATGAACGAATTCATTACTCTTCACTCTCACTGCTGCAACAACCTTTTGCAGAATGTTGCGGCAGCTTTTTCTTCACCGGTTTCGCATGTACCAGGCGCGCATTCAGTTGTTGAACAAACCGTGGAAGTAGATGCGTCTTCATCGGATGTCTCACAAGCTCCCGGCGCACATTCTTCTGTGGAGCAGGCTGCAGCAGCAGAAATGCCGGGATTATTTTCTGATTGATATTTTGAATATTCGAAGTAACCAAGGAAACCCAGACTCAAAAATAATCCGGCCCAGAAAATTCCTTTAGAAATTTTGTTTCTTCTTATTTCTTTTGCTGTTGGACCACAATCGCATGAACCGGCAGTACCACAGCCAAATTTTGGCAACACGTACAGTGAATAATATGATACTGTAAATGAAACGGCGCTCACTGCAATTAGTAGAGGCTCAATTACACCCATTACAGGAGAGCTAACCAGCGAAGCCGATGAAATTCCAAATAAAGATGTAATAGGACTAGCGCAAACACCTACGCAAGCTCCGCTTTTGCAGGCCGACAATAAAATTGGCGCTGCAGATGTTAATCCTCCCGTTACCGATGTCCATACTGTTTTCGCTGCTTTCATTAAAAATAGTTCAAGTAAAGTTGAATCGTAAAATTACGTTTAATCATCAAGGATGAGGAATAAAAAATACAAAATTACTGGGCTGTTGATAGATAGAAAGTGATGATCCGCAGATTACTTTTTTGAAAGGTAAGGGCCATCACTTTTTTGGCCGATAACAAGTTAGCCGGAAATCAATTCGCTGCTTGGTGGCACTCAGTAAAAACTATTTAGTAAAATAATTTCCGGAAAAGAATATTTCCTTCACCTCACCTGGTTTTAATTCCCCCAACACTGTCTCACCTACTCTAACCCGCACCAAACGGAGTGTGGGAAAGCCTGCAGCCGCCGTCATTTTTCTTACCTGGCGGAATTTTCCCTCAGTTATTGTAACAGAGATCCAGCTTGTTGGTCCGTGGTGTGCGCCACGAATATTTCTTGCGCGCGGCGGAAGTAATGGCTCGTCCTCTAACCTGGTAACATTACAGGGCAAGGTTTTATATTTTCTTCCTTCAATGGAAATTTCTATTCCGCCTCGTAATATTTCTATCGCGTCATCACCTATCACACCATCTACCTGCACATAATATTCCTTCTCAATATTTTTATTTCTGATTTCCATACTTGCTCTCCCATCGGTTGTGAACAGCAACAATCCTTCACTGTCTTCGTCCAGTCTTCCAATCGCCATTACTTCTCCTGGAAAATCAAACAGATCGCCCAGCAGTTTTTTCTTTTTTTCGTTACAAATAAACTGACTGAGGTAACCATATGGTTTATATAAAGCGAAATGCCGATGCATAAAAAAGTCTTCGCGCCAAAAATAAATAAAATCTTAATCAGGTTGTTTTGAAACCAATATTATTAAAAGACAAAAACCCCGAACATATGTTCAGGGTTAATGAAATTTTAAAAAACATAAAAAAATGATTACGCGATTGATCCGGAGTGAGTATCGCGTTCTGCTAATGCGTATAAAGTATTCATTATATTTTCGTTCCCCTCAGTTTCAAGCTGTTTACGATCAGTAAACTTTTTGATTTTACCTGCAATACCTGTAAGACTTACTACACCCTGAAGTTTTTTGTTATTATCAACGACAGGCAATCTACCAACCTGGTTTGTCCTCATTGATTTCAACGCTGATGTAGCGTCGTCTTCAGAGGAAATGGTAAAAACATTCTTATTCATTGCGTCAGATACTTTAATCTCATTGAGCGATTTAGAAGTCTTAGCAATAGCCAAAGTAACATCGCGATCGGTAATTGTACCGATTACAGTATTATTTTCGTCAATTACTGGAATGAATCCAATATTTTCCTTGGCCATTTTGTTTGCTGTGTCTTGTAATGAATCTTCTTTTTTACAAGTTACAGGAGATGAGGTCATGATTTCTTGAACTTTTTTCATAATTTTTAAGGTTAAGAGTGAATTAATACCTTCTAAAAATTTATGCCCTCTAATTCATTGTCAACAAAGAAGAAAGTATTGCACTTATGTAGAAAATCAGCAAAACTGAAAACCGTTATTCAGTCTCAACGTTGAGACTAAAGTAGAGGCAAATAAATGTCAAACCGGGCTCCTTTTCCAGGTTCGCCATTAGCTGCAATAAATCCACGATGATTTTTCACTATACGATAGCAAATAGCCAATCCTATTCCCGTTCCTGTATATTTTTCCGGGTCCAACCGCTCAAAAATCTCAAATATTCTTTCATTGAACCTGGGATCAAAACCAATTCCATTATCGGTGAAAACAATATGACAATACCGAATACCGGATTCAAGGTTATTCAGCTGCAATTCCTTTCCGGTTTTAATATCACTGCATATCTCAATGAAAGACTTTTTCAGCGGGTCGGAAAATTTAAGTGAATTGCTCACCAGGTTCTTTATCAATTCATGAATCTGAAACTCAATCGCATGTTCTAATTGACATAAGTTTAAAAGTTTTATCTCAACACCCTTTTCCTGAATAGTTTTTCCAAATTCATCCAATACAAGTCGAACTACTTTATTAAGATCAACCACTTCCGGTAGCTGACCTGTATTCCGAACGCGATAATAGAGCAACAGGTCGCTAATTAATGATTTCATCTGTTTTGACGTCTCTGCAAGTCGCGTTAAATAAAACTCACCTTCGGTAGACAACCTTTCACTTTCACTTTGCTGTATCACGCCAACAAAATTTGTAATCTTTCTTAATGGCTCCTGCAGATCGTGACTTGAAATGAAGCTGAATGTCTCGAGTTCCTTATTTGCTTCTTCCAGTTCATTTACTTTTGCTGCAAGTTCTTTTTTACTCACAACAAGTTCGGTTACATCTACAATAACTACCTGACCTAATTCTTTATTATTCGTTAGTCTCACAAATACTTTGGCCCAAAAGACGTCACCATTAAGTTTTCTCATTCTTAACTCCAGATCCGATATTTCGTTTTTTTCCAGCAACAAAGCAAGATTCAAACTGTATTCTGCAATGTCAACGAAATGATCTTGCGTTATAAACCTGCTGATAAAGTCTTCTTTGGACTTATATCCGAACAACCGGACGGCTACTTCATTCACTTGTATTGGCCTGACGGCTTTCATATCGTAAGTAATGATCGAAACCAAAGTATTCTCGTACAGATCACGATAAATTTCTTCGTTTCGCTTTAATTGTTCAAGAAAATTAATCCTCTCGGTAATATCATTTCTGATAGCCAGATATTTTACAGGTTTTCCATTCTTATCCAGGAATGGAACAATGCTGGTATCCAGCCAGTAAAACTCACCGGATCTTGATTTATTTTTTATTTCTCCTCTCCAGATTTTACCACGAGATATGGTTGTCCACATTTCACGGTAAAATTCTTTTGAATGATAACCTGACTTAATCAATCGGTGATTTCTACCTATAAGCTCATCTTTGGAATATCCTGAAATTCGGCAGAAATTATCGTTAACATGCTGAATAGTTCCATCAGCATCGGTAATGGCAACGATACTTGATTCCTCTAACGCATATTTGTAATCTTTAAGATCCTTTACCGTATTTTGCAAATCAATATTAAGTTTGTATATCTTTTCTGCTGCAACTGTCCTGGCATCATCAAGATCGTTGAGTTTCTTTACACTATAGCTCAATACAAACAAAGCAGAAATTACAAAAGCCACCGTAATTAGAGCGATTCCGTATTCCTCTGTGATCCATTGATGACGATAGGAAACCATTCTTAAGTATCCAATGACAATAACAATAGCAAGCATTTGCGGAAACAGTCTGCGAATCATTAA
>CBIHPU010000282.1:0-5433 GCA_966211935.1 uncultured bacterium
GAAGAAGAGGCTGCGTAATTTCCTTCAGGAGATCTCAGCGGATCCAAGCCGCGATCAGTTCAATAAGGTCCGCCACGATTTCAATACCTGGAAAGGCAGGGCAGAACAGTTAGACGATGTGTTGGTTGTGGGTATAAGGGTGTAGATTTCCAAAGTGGAGTTAGCGCGTCGTGATTTATCCGGTTAGCAATTGATATGCATAATTCATCTTAGTGTAAACTGAATTAGCAATTTCTTTCATGATGTCAGGGCTAAGCCCCTATTATTTTTGATTTTATTATTATATAACGAAGATTACGGGGCTAACGCCCCTTTTATTTTGTGTCTCATCTTTTTGCGTGAATATCAGTTCAACATCTTTTAGTGCCATGCAATTTATACTCTTTTCGAAACTGTTTGTTTGGAATCAATTGTTTAATCTTTTTTTGACGAGCATGAAAGGAAAGAAACCCTCCGTAAACATGGATCTAAATTTAATTATTACTTATTTAGCTGGCTTATGATATATGAAATCTTTTGAAGGCATATGATTTTTAGGGGCGTAGCCCTGTTATCTTCGTAACACACCGTACGTAAAAGAAAAAAGGGGCGTTAGCCCTGACATCTCTATTAATCGTACCACTCAAATAAATATTTCGGATCATAATTAACTTCAAATTTTTCAAGCAGCTGCAAATACTCATCTCTGAATGATTTTTTCTTATGGTGCTCCGGCTGGTTCAAAATATATTTTACCACATTGTCGATGTGAGATATCGAATAGGAAAACGCACCAAAGCCATCTTGCCAGGAAAATTTTCCTGGAATGTATTTTTTTTCATTCAACCATTTAGATGAACCCGATTTGACCTGCTCCATTAACTTGGACGGAGAAATTGTTGGATGCATCCCTACAAATAAGTGCGTATGGTCAGGATTGCAATAAATGGCGTATGTTTTACATTTTTGGTTGGTGACAATGCCGCACATTACTTTTTCCATTTCATCTCTGAATCGCTCTTTGATCAGATTTTGCCGTCCCTTTACGCAAAAAACAAACTGGATGTATAATTGTGTGTATGTGTTTGCCATGGCTAATATGATGTCAGGGCTAACGCCCCTTTTATTTTTGATTTTATTTTTTTGTTACGAAGATTACGGGGCTAACGCCCCTTTTACTTGGTGTCTCATTATTTTTGTACAATTGGTTCATTGGGGCGTAGCCCCGTGATCTTCATAACACAGTGCATATAAAAGGCAAAGGGGCGTAGCCCTGACATCTTTGTATCGTAGCACACAAACAAATATTTTGGTTCATAATAAACTTCAAATTTTTCAAGTAGCAGCAAATATTCATGGGTAATACTAAAATGGTTGCTTGCCTTGGAAAATACTTTTATTATCTAAATAAAGGGCTAACTCTTTTAACTCATTCACAATTAGGTTCCAAAATTCAAGATGAGTGGGGGTATAAACATCTTCCAAATAAATTTTAATGCAGTTAATTCTAAAATAGTCCGGATCGTTCATGCATTTCATTTTTAACCCCTTCTTATTTTTGTTATTGTTATCTCTTGGGAACATGAACTTGTAATAACATTTTGAATTTGCCTGCTCATTAAATTTCTCAAGGATATTAGGGAGAAAATATCTGTATAATGGCAACTCGATATGCTCGTAATATGCAAGTTCGATATGACTTTCTTGTTGACCTTCGTTTGGAAACTTTGAATAAATAGGTTGAATATATTCTAGCGACATTAATTGGGTCAATAGTGGTTCAATTGATTCATGCAATTTCCAATCAGGATCCGTTTCAGTCAGCACATTTTTGAAATAATCGGAGAAATAGTATTCTTTCAATTCTCTGGTTAAATAGATTTCGTTCATGTTGTGTAAAACTCGTTATTGGTTGTTTATTTCGGAGATTAATTTATTTCCTCACTTAAAACTCCAATCAAATTTCTCCAAACTCTCAATACAGGTCTTCAATAATTTAATCCCTCCCTCAATGTCCTGCTTATGACACATCTCTATCACCTGGTGTATGTGACGCGTTGGTATAGAAACAGCTCCGCTGATCGATCCGCCTGATGTGTAACGCTGTATCGCAGCAGTATCTGTTCCTCCTGCTGTTAGAATTTCTGTCTGCCACTTTATCCGGTTCTTGTCTGCAATTTCTTTCATATACCGCACCATCCTGTAATCACAAATTGTGGACGAGTCCATCACTTTTATCGCTACTCCATTTCCCAAGCCTGTAATTTTTTCGTGCTCCTTTGCACCGGGAGTATCGTATGCAATTGTTGTATCTAAACCAAAACCAAAATCCGGTTGTATTTTCAGCGCCGCCGCCTGCGCGCCGCGTATTCCCACTTCTTCCTGCACCGTAAACACTGCATACACATCGTGCGGAAAAGTCTTTAATTGCTTCAGCATTTCAATCAGAATAAAAACTGAAACACGGTTGTCGAGCGATTTGCAGTTCACGCATTCTCCCATTTCTATCAATTGTCTTTCGCGCGTTACAGTATCTCCGGGTTTTATCCACTTCTCAACTTCTTTCTTTGGCATTCCCAGATCAATAAAATAATCTGTTGTCTGCGGCACCTTGTTTTTTTCTTCCTGCGTCATTACGTGCACAGGCTTCGATCCCATTACACCTACAAGATCTTTTTTGCCATGAACAATTACACGTTGCGCAGTGAGTGTTTTCGGATCAAATCCTCCTAACGTATGAAAACGAAGAAATCCATATTCATCAATATGCGTAACAATAAAACCGATCTCATCCATATGAGCAGCTACCATTACTTTTTTAGCTGATTTCGCTTTTCCTTTTTTATATCCTATCACATTTCCCATGTTGTCGATCTCGATTGAATCAACAAATGGTTTTATTTCAGTCATGACTTTTTCGCGCACTTTTTGTTCGTGACCGGGAACGCCAGGTAGTTCGCAGATTGTTTTCAGAAGAGGAACGTTAATCATATGGGGAGGATTTATTGTTTGATGAGCAAATATAAAATTTATGACCAGAGTGGCTTTGTCATACACTAAATTTCTTTATTTTTATAAGAACCTAAAACCTGTCCATGAGAAGCACTTTCATTCTTTTATCTGTTTTTGTCCTTGGCGCAATCGGTGTCGGCTCGTATTTCTGGATACATTCGCTTTGGTTCCTGGCTGTTACTGTTCCGTTTATCGTTATTGGGTTTTACGACATCAGTCAAAAGAAACACACTCTCATGCGCAATTTTCCATTAGTGGGAAGAGCACGCTGGACAGCAGAATGGCTGCGTCCTAAAGTGTACCAGTATTTTATTGAGTCGGATGTAAGCGGCGCTCCTTATAACAGGTTGAGCCGTACTGTTGTTTACCAACGCGCAAAAAAAGTGAACGACACAACTCCGTTCGGAACACAATTAAATGTTTATGAAACAGGTTACGAATGGTTGAATCACAGCATGACGCCGTTGCCAATGAAAGATATGGATCATCATCCGCGTGTAACAGTTGGCGGACCTGATTGCAAGCAACCATACAGCGCAAGTATTTTCAACGTTTCAGCAATGAGTTATGGCTCTCTGAGTCAGAATGCCGTGATGGCGCTTAACGGCGGAGCTAAGCTTGGTCACTTCGCGCATAACACCGGCGAGGGTGGATTGAGTCCCTATCATTTAAAACCTGGAGGAGACATCATATGGCAAATAGGTACTGGATACTTCTCCTGCAGACATAAAGACGGAACTTTCAATTACGAAGCATTCGCAGAGCGAGCAGTGTTGCCGCAGGTAAAGATGATCGAAATAAAATTGTCTCAAGGTGCAAAGCCCGGTCACGGCGGAATTCTGCCTGCGAAAAAAGTTACGGATGAGATCGCGGCAATTCGCCTTGTTGAAAAAGGAAAAGATGTGATGAGTCCGCCATACCATACCGCGTTCAATACTCCGCTTGAAATGATGGAATTTATAAAGAAGCTGCGGGAATTGAGTGGAGGAAAACCTGTTGGATTTAAATTATGTGTTGGAAGAAAGCATGAATTTATCGCGATCTGCAAGGCGATGGTAAAGACGGGAATTATGCCCGATTTTATTACGGTTGATGGTGGAGAAGGAGGAACTGGTGCTGCTCCGCTGGAATTCAGTAACAGTGTTGGTATGCCTTTGCGCGATGGATTGGCCTTTGTGTATGATTGTCTGAATGGATTCGGATTGAAGCGTCACATCAAAATAATTGCGAGCGGAAAAGTGCATACGGGGTTTGAACTTGTGAAGAATTTTTCTTTAGGTGCGGATATGTGTAACGCTGTGCGCGCAATGATGCTTGCACTTGGTTGCATACAGGCGCTTGAGTGTAACACAAATAATTGTCCCACAGGAATAGCAACGCAGGATAAAAAATTAATGGCTGGGTTAGATGTGGATGATAAGCGTGTTCGTGTTGCAAATTTCCAGCATGAAACAGTTAAAGCTGCTGTTGAGTTGATGGCTGCGGCTGGAGTAAAACATCCAAGTGATCTGCATCGTTCTTATATCTACAGAAGGATTTCTCCGGGCGCAATTCAGACTTACGCTGAAACGTATCCTTATTTACTGAAAGGTTCATTGCTTGAGGCTCCGTTTCCTGCAGGATGGGAACTGGATATGATGAACTCCAGCGCGGAAAGTTTTCAGTACGCGGTGCAAAGGCATTAAATAATTACTCCTTAATTTATAATCTTTTGTTCTTTTTGCTTGACCAAAAAGAACCAAAAAGTCAAGGCAATTCGCCAACCGGCTGTTTTTTCTTTTTTCGCACAGGCTTGACAAGTACCAGAAAAAACACCCGGTTCGCACCGAATTGCCATATCCCTGCACTCGGCGATCCAAACGTAACCGTAGCGCGAGTACTATCTCTGTTTGTTTCCAAAAACTTCAGCTATACCGAATATTCCTATTAAACTTATTTCAAACCAGAATATAATTCGTACTACGTCCACCTTTCTTATCTTTTTCCAATACTCCTTTTTCAACCAGATCTTGTATGTCGCGCAAAGCTGTGTCCGCGGAGCATTTCATCATCTTCGCCCATTTTGATGTAGATAAGTTCCCTTCCAGGCCATCAAACATTTTATTCAGCATTTGTTTTTGGCGAACGTTTAATTCTGTGTCGTGATGCGTTTTCCAGAACGTGGCCTTTTTCATAACATTCGTCAGTGTGTCTTCTGAGCCTGTCAGCGCTTTGTGGAGGCAATTTAAAAACCATACCACCCAGTTTGTTATGTCAAGGTCGCCGCGTTGCGTTTTTTCGAGTATTTCGTAATAAGCTTTCCTTTCTTTTCTTATTTGTGCCGACATGCTGTAAAACCGCTGCGCGTGTCCATCCGCTTTGCACAATTGCAGATCAGTCAATGCGCGTGCTATTCTTCCGTTACCATCATCAAAAGGGTGCAATGTGACAAACCATAAATGC
>CBIHPU010000283.1:0-5432 GCA_966211935.1 uncultured bacterium
CAATTTCATGTGTTGCAGTACGACCTTTGTTGTAGGGAGCGGCAACAGTTCCCGTGTTACCGAATGCTGTATTTAAAATCACAACGCCATCGCTTGTCGTTGAACCATACGGAGCAGGTAACCCGGCAAGTCCTGAAGTTCCCGGCGCAGGAAAAGTCGCGTAACCAAGTAATCCTCCTCCAAGACTCATACACCAGATATTGAGATATTGATTCGGATCCCATATTGTTGCAGGCTTGATTGTACCGTCAATATATGCTTGTCCATATGGTGGTGCGGTAAAGCCCGCGGTATTTCTGTTTACCCTGTTAACTCCAGGCTCACTTAAAACGTTTCCGCTTGGGTCAACCTGTGCAAGACAAAAAGTTAACTCGCAATCTGCAACTATTGATGTCCACACAGAAGGAACCAGTGAAACGTCTGCATTCAATTTCTTAAAATCCTCATTGAGCACTGTTACCTGAGATACAGCCTGCGCGTTGCTGATGTTGGATCCTGTACCTACAGCTTCGCCATTATGAATGACGTGAATGATTACAGGAATAGTGTAAGCAACCTGTGTTCCGTTAGCAGAAGGATTCATGATTTTCTGTGAACTTTGAAACTGTGTCAACCAGTCTTCAAAATCCGCCGGAAGAATTCCCGTACCACAAGTACGCGTTGCGGGTGTACCTGCTTTACCGTTTTGCTGTGCCAAAGAGGTGACAGCAAATGAAAACGCAAGACATAAGCCAAGAAGGTAACTTTTTTTCATTGCAATTAGTTTGTTTAGTAGTATGTTAAATATAGTGCATTATGATTCTACGATGCAAATCATCAGACTAAATTTGGTCTTCCCAGATCAGGTTTTGGGCGAATATCTGTATACCAACAATGAAGCCCCCGATAAATACGTCCAAAAAGTTAATTCAGATTGAAAACCTGTAACTTTGCACAATGAAAGAACCAGTTGTGATCTATACAGACGGAGCCTGTTCCGGCAATCCGGGTCCAGGCGGGTATGGAATTGTGATGATGTATAAGGGACACAGAAAAGAAATGGCGCAGGGTTATAAACTCACGACCAATAACAGAATGGAACTACTAGCAGTTATTATAGCGTTGGAATCTTTGAAGTATGATGGTTGCGAAGTGATGGTTTATTCTGATTCGCAATACGTAGTTAACGCGATAGAAAAAGGCTGGTTGAAGAACTGGATAAAGAAAAATTTCGATAAGATAAAAAACCCTGATCTCTGGATCAGATTTTATCGCGCGTTCCAGAAACACAAAGTAAAATTTATCTGGGTGAAAAGCCATCATACCAATACAGAAAATAACCGTTGCGATGAATTAGCTGTTGCCGCTTCCCGTTCGGGAGATCTGTTGAACGATACAGGATTTGAAGCGCTGAAAGGTTCCGGATTGATGGAAGAGTGATGTTATTCACACCAATCTTTCTCTAAAAATTCTTTGGTGACGTTTTTTGGAACGGTAAGCAACACTGACTTCTTTTTTATTGCAATTACGTAAACCATTACTCCTGCTTTACCATTCTTTTTTTTATCGCAGACATAAAAATCTTTTTCTTTTGTTTCAACGTCCGCCAGCTTGTAGTTAATTCCTTTTTGCGTGAGTCGCGCTTTTTCTGAAACGAATAAAACAAGAAGCGTTTGTTCAAGCAATGGAAAATCTATTTTTTCATAAGAAGAAGATGCCTGCCAGAATCCTGCGCGTAGATACAACTTTTTTCCTTTTGAACCGGCAATAAGAGTATCAAGATGTGATAGGTATGATTTACTTTTCTCTCCTAACTGCAATTGTAGTTCCTGTTTGTAATCCGTGAGCGAAATTGTAACTGTACTGTTATGCCGCTCATAAAATATCTGAACAGAATCGTTTTGTGAAAACAAAAAGAAAGAATTCAGTAGTACAATGCTGTGTAAAAAAAATTTCCTCATCATTAACACATATACGTTTATCCTTATTCATCCACGAAACAAAGGTGCCAACATGATACCGCAGTGTGATTAATATCAGTTGCCGCCAAGAAAGCTGTCAGTTGCCAGTTTCATTCATTCATCTATATTTAATCGTTAGTAAACAGATCAGAATGAATAACCATTCTAAAATGCTAGACGGTTTAGAAAGGAAACGTAAGACCGCAAATTTTTTTGAGCGTTTTTCCCAGTTTGCAAGTGAATTTGCCGGAACAACAATTGCGTTTATTATGGCTGTGATGCTGATACTCGGTTGGCTGATAACAGGTCCACTATTCAATTTCTCAGATACCTGGCAGCTTGTTATCAATACTACAACCACCATTGTAACTTTTTTAATGGTGTTCCTTATTCAGCGCACTCAGAATAAAGATTCCCGCGCGTTGCATTTAAAACTAAATGAACTCGTAGCCTCTTCCCCCGCCAGCAACAGGCTTATTGACATAGAAGGATTGAGTGAACAGGAGTTAAGAGTGCTATCTACATATTACAGAAAGCTCAGTGATATGGCAAAGCGCGAAGCAAATCTTACAGCATCACATTCCATTGAGGAAGCCGAAGAATTGCACCGGACAAAATACAGGAGAAAAAAACAAAAAAAATTCGCGCCGGTCGAATACCGACAAAGCGGAATAACAACAGAGCAGAAAGAAATTTCCGGAGAAAAGCAGAAGAAAAAACCGCGCTACCGCCACTACAGAAAGCCTAAGAATAATCCTAATATAAACACGGTACCAAAAAAACCGGAAGAGTGAATTTTAATCATATGCATAACAAATCCCGCTCAGCCCACTGATTAATCTTTCACAGCAGTTTTTTTTTATAAAACAATCCCGGCTCATAATAATCAGTTCTTATCGAATAGAAAACTCATCGTTCATTGATCGTGGTAATTTAACCACATTAGAAAATGAACATGAAAAGATTATTTTATTTGGTACTGTTATTCAGCTCAATGATTAGTGGGAGTGCGCAGCAGTGGGATTGGGCTAAAGATGTAGGGCGAACCTTTACCGATGGATCACCGCAAATAAAAACAAATGACAACGGAGACGTTTTCGCATCCGGAACTTTTTTCGGCACTGCACAATTAGCGGATACATCTTTTTACAGTGATACCAGCTTTTACTGGAACAGGGGAAATTATGTAGCCCGTTTCAATAATGCCGGAAACCTTATGTGGGCGCAATTGATTGGAGGACAAAACACACTTTTATCCGGCATTTCCATTGATAAAAAAAATCACGTTTATGCAGTGGGCCGTTTTGCAGTTGATCTTAAATTTTCTGACACTACTATATATGGATCAGGTGTATTTATTGCCGCTTTTGACACAGAGGGCAAACGCATCTGGTTTAAAACATTTCAGAATATGAGTTCCAACTCAAGCGTAGCGAATGATGTAAACGACAATCTCATTTTCGCAAACAGCACCCAGGGTGACAATAAATTGACATTGATGAAGCTGAATGAATTAAACGGAAATACCATATGGGCGAATGCGTGGACCACTACTCCTTTAACTCTTCGTGGAATAAGAATTGACAACCAGAATAAAATAATATTGGGTGGTTCATTTGGCGGAGATGTACTTCAGTTGAATGATCAGGTCTATTTCCAGGAACAGGGATGGGAAACATCAAGCTGCATTGCGAGAATATCTGAAAGCGGAAATATTGAAAACGTAAACATAGTTCGCGGCGGCGTGATCAGGGATTTTGAACTCGACCAACTGAATCATATTTATTTAATAGGGCAGTACAATGATAAAATGAAAGTTGGCGATATAAATTTCAAGACCGATATCTGCGATGAGAACAATTGCGAAGAATATTTTATTGCCAAGCTGAGCTCGTCGGGAGAGGCTGTCTGGGCCAAGAAAAGAGAAGATGAATATTCCCAGGGAAGTATAGCGGTTTCAAAAGAGGGTGAGGTTTACTACAGCGGAAGTTTTCACCAAAACATCGCGTTTGATAACGTCAGCCTGCATGAATCAGTTGTCCGTCACGCATCCTTTATTTTTAAATTCAACACAAACGGGGTAGCGCAGTGGGCAATGAAAGACGAGGGCGATTACATTATTGATGCGTTTACTTATGACTTGGCGTACAGCGAAAGTAATGTAGTTTATTTATGCGGACGCTACCATAATTTCTCAGGTCATATCTGGTTTGGAAATGATACGTTACCCGAGACAGGGTTTTACGATCACATCTTCTTCGCAAAAGCTCTTGACAATTTTGTTCCTACTGCAATTGAACTGCCTGATGACGAAAATGATCTTGTAAATGTTCTACCTAATCCAAGCGCAGGAAAATTCACAATAAATATTGCCAAAGCAATGAAAGACGCGAGCATACTTGTTTATGATGTATCAGGAAACTGCATACTTACCCAGCGAATAGAAAAACAACAGACTCATACCATTGACATAGGCGATCAGCCAAAGGGAATTTACCTGATTGAAATTAGGAGCGGCAGTGAAAAATTTGTAAAGAAGGTGACGCTGAATTAGCAGCGAACCTTGATCATTCTATTACTGTTTTAATAATTTGACAGATCCATTGGATTTTTCAGTAAACAGATATAGATAATAAATACCATTCGCGTAATTGGCCAAAGATATTTCTTTAATAAATTTTTCATTAATGACGTGAATTTCCTCATTCTGTAGTTCACGTCCGTAAGTGTCAAATATTTTCAACGTCACTGTTTTTTCTTTTGTGTTAAGCTGAAGACAATAGTTGCCGTTTGAAGGATTCGGAAACACATTGATCATCCCAACAGACATAGATTGATGAATTCCTTCAGTAACAAAATTAAAAGGCTGGGACATAGCAGTGCAACCGTTTGCGTTTGTCACCTGCACCTGGTAAAATCCACCTTGTGTTGCGGTATAAAACTGTGAAGTCGCACCGGGAATTGGCGATCCATTATAATACCACTGATAAGTAACCGCGTTGTCCGAAGCAAGCACGTTTCCGTTCGCACTGATATTCGGTGTTGTGGGTGAAGGCGAAATCGTAATGCTGGTTGTGACAATAGTATCACAATTTCCAGATGCAAGAGTATCCATATAAGTTCCGGCATCGGAGTAGTAATTACCTCCCACCTGCACGCTATCTCCATCGCAAATACTGTAGGAATTCGTAACGTATATGGCCCCTCCACTAATTACAATCGTGTCTGTTCTGACGCAGCAGTTAAAATAAACGGCCACAGTGTAAGTGCCGGGAGCGCTTGCACTGATACTTGCTGTTGTTGCACCGGTACTCCATTCATATTGGGTTGCTCCACTAACACTGGCATCGAGCGGCATACTGAATACGCCGCAGAATGAAGTATCATTGCCAAGATCGGGATTATTATAACTGTTGCAAGCGTCTGTTGGCATGCCGGACGAACTTTGTGAATTTACAGAAGACGTAACTGTAACAGCAATGAGTGATACCG
>CBIHPU010000284.1:0-5426 GCA_966211935.1 uncultured bacterium
CCAGGTATGGAAAGTCAACCGCTTCAACTTTGTATCCTTCGCTTTTCAGTTTTTCAAGCACTTCTTTCATCCTGCTTTTCACTTCCGGATCCAAACCGTCTGATTCAACGCACTGTTTCAGATAAGCTATTCTTGGTTTGGCAGAAAAATCTTTTACGATCTGTGTGTATGAGGGAACTGGTTTGGAAGAAACCGTTGCGTCATGTTCGTCTTTACCTGAAATTATTTCAGTTACCAGTGCCGTGTCTTCAATTGAAGTTGCAAAAGGGCCGATCTGATCAAATGAAGAAGCATAAGCTATCAAACCCCATCGTGATATGCGTCCGTACGTAGGTTTAAAACCGATTACACCGCAAAATGACGCGGGCTGGCGTATTGAACCTCCAGTATCAGATCCGAGTGCAATATGGCAAAGTCCCGCAGCTACAGCTACAGCCGAGCCGCCTGATGATCCGCCCGGAACATATGAAGTATCAATTGGATTTTTTACAGGGCCAAAAGCCGAATTTTCATTGGAAGAACCCATTGCAAACTCATCACAATTTGTTCTGCCTATAATGATCGCGTCTTCCGCCAGAAGTTTTTCAACTACTGTTGCGCTGTAAAGTGAAGTGAAATTTTCGAGGATTTTGGATGAAGCGGAAACTTTGTGGTCCTTGTAACAGATGTTGTCCTTAAGTGCAACGATAACACCCGCAAGTCTTCCCGCTTTACCTGTTTTGATTTTTACGTCAACTTCCTTTGCTTTTGCAAGCGCGGAATCATTGAAAACTTCGAGAAATGCGTTGAGGTTTTTATTCTCGTCAATGCGCGAAATTGATTCGCGAACGAGTTGTTCGCAATTGACCTTCCCGTTTTTCAGGTCAGCTTGCAATGCATGTATTCCCGAATACCGGTACACAATCCGAGCTTATTTCTTTTCTGGAGTAGTTGAGTTATTATCAACGCCCTTAGAAGCGTCTTTAAATTCCTTAATACCGCGACCAAGACCGCGCATAAGCTCAGGAATTTTACGTCCACCAAAAAGAAGAAGCAGCACAATTGCAATGATAATGAGCTCAGGTGCGCCCATTCCCATAAATCCTAAAAGATAAGTCGTCATTGTAAAAACTTTAGGGTGCAAAGATAAGGTTTAATCGTGGAAAAATTCTCCGGATGCGGCTTTTTATAGAAAAGAACCGCTTTTTACGTTATTTTTCATGAATTTCTTAGGCGATTCAGCGTTTTTTCAATAGTTTTTTCGATCGGAAGCAGACTTTTCTGAATTCTCCTGGCATAGTGAATCGAGTCCAGTATTTCTTTTTGTTTTTCTTCCACCTGCTGTTTTTGGTCTTCAACGAGCTTTTTCTGAACCTCAATTGCGTCGCGTGCTTTTTCAATAATCACTTTTTGTTTTTGAGCCGTACGCATTGAACGGAAGATAAAAAAAGAAAAAATACTGACAACGACCAGCGCCGAAATCGAAAATATGATGGTGAGTCTCTGTTCCTTTTCTTTTTCTACAGCCAGTGCGCGTTCTTTTTCCTGTTGTTCTTTTAGAACAGCTTCCTTTTTTTCAAACTCATAGGTCATTTCCGCCTGCATTTGATTTTTCCTCTCTTTTTCATTCGAAATGCTGTCACGCGCCTTGATGAATTCGCGGTAATGCTGAAAAGAAAGCCGGCTGAACTTAAGCCTTTTTGCATCTGATATTGATGAAAGCAATGATAACGTATCATAAACATGACTTAAATTGCTTTCCACATCCCGAACTATTTCCATTGCGTTTATACTGTCGCTTAACTGAAGCGAACTTAGCAGCGTGGTTTCAGCTTTTTCAAATTCTCCGGTCAGATAATAAAGCCTGCCGATATTTGCCTGATGCCGGGCAATACCGGTTTTGTCATCAAGTTCACGGGCCATTGCGAGAGCATCGTGGTAATATTGCAGGGCTTTTTCGTATTGGCCGTAGTTCTGGTAAACAATTCCGAAATTGCCTAATATTATTTCCTTACCTGTTTTGTCGCCCAGTTCTTCATACAGCTTTAATGCCTTTGAATAATATTCCAACGCCTTCTCGTATTCTTTTTTTTCCTGACAAATTAATCCAAGGTTTCCAAGAATAACCGACATGCCGTTCTTGTCATTTAACTCTTCATTTAATTTTAGGCTTCTGAACAAGTAATCCTGCGCCTTATTATAGTTGGTTTGTTCCAGATGAATCAGGCCAATATTTCCAAGAGCAATTGAGATTCCTTTTTTATCTTTTATCTTCTCGTTGAGCTGAAGGGTTTTGAAAAAATATTCCAACGCTTGCGAGTAATCCGACTGACCCCAGTAAATAAGTCCAGTGCCATTATAAATAAAATTCTTTGCTTTTGCTGCCCGTTGATACATTGCGGGATTATCTGCCTCCAGTTGTTCCCAGACAAGAAGTGATTTTTGATAATATACCTTAGACTGGGTAAAGTCGCTTTTAAGACGATAGACCGTACCCATCGCCATCACAGTGCTCCCCTCTCCTGGCTTCCATTTCAAATTCTCCGACAGCTTAAGCGCATCATTTAAAATAATAATTGCTGTATCCGGGTTTTGATATTTCAGGTAATTGCAGGCTACTAATAACGTATTCACTTTATTTGTATCCGGCGGTGCAGTTCTTGCAACTCTTAAAAGCGAATCAAGTTTAGTTTGCAGCCCACTGCAAAAATTTGCAATTGAAAATGCAATAATCAGTGAACAGAACCTTGTTTTCATTGCAGCATTTTTGTAAAGCTATGAGATTTTAAAGTGTCGGGAAAATTATTCCCTCATTTTCCTGATTTTGATGAGAAATCAGAATGGTTCCGTAACTTTATATTATGTTTTTAGTAATTCAGTTCGGCAGTAGAAAGACACCCAAAATTAAAGAGTGCCTGCTTGCCTGCGGTGAACAGGTTGAGGTTGTCGACTGGCAGGATGAGTTGATACGACCAGAAAACCTGAAAGGAATAATTTTCAGTGGTTCTCCAACTTTTCTTACGCAGGTTGATCATGCGCCTTATCAAAATAAAATTTCTCCGCTGTTCAATTGGGGCGTTCCGGTACTTGGAATTTGTTTCGGTCATCAGCTCATTGGTATTCTGCATGGCGCAAAAATTTTCAGGGGAAGCGAGATCGTTGGTCCCGAAAAAATAAGGAAATTGAACCAGGATATTTTATTAGATACACTGGAAAATGAATTTATAATGGGAGAAGACCATACGGAAGGCATTGATCTTCCATCCGGCTTCGTTCACCTCGGTACATCAGAAACTTTTCCGGTGGAGGCAATGAAACACAAGGAGAAAGATATCTGGGGAGTTCAGTTTCACCCTGAAGTATCCGAAGAAAACGGAATGGTGCTGTTCAGAAATTTTGTTGCAATTTGCGGGAGAAAATATCAGAAACTGAACAACTAAAAAATTTCCGTGGCGCTTAATTACATCTGGTTGTCTTTTTTTATTCTCGCGGTAATTGCGGCGCTATATCGTTTGCTTTTCGATGGCAACACAGAAATCCTTCAGCAACTTGTCACCGCTGTTTTCGATTCGTCAAAAACAGGATTTGAAATTTCTCTCGGTCTTACGGGACTTATGTGTTTATGGCTTGGACTTGTAAAAGTTGGAGAGAACAGCGGATTGATTGGTTTGCTTTCGAGGATACTTTCTCCTGTGCTTGGAAAATTTTTTCCTGAGATCCCAAAAAATCATCCCGCTCTCGGGCAAATAGCACTTAATTTTTCAGCGAACATGCTTGGACTTGACAATGCTGCTACTCCACTCGGATTGAAAGCGATGAACAGCTTGCAGGAGATTAACCCAAAAAAAGACACTGCATCCAACGCGCAGATCATGTTTCTGGTTCTGAATACTGCAGGACTGACGCTGATTCCGGTTACAGTTTTTCTTTACCGCGCCATGGAGAATGCGGCAAATCCAACAGACGTTTACCTTCCTATTTTGATCACCACTTTTATTGGAACACTTGCTGGTTTGTTGACTGTTTCAATTATTCAACGCATTAATTTTTTTCAGCCCGCAATTCTGATCCCGCTCTTTATTTTTACAGCCTTTCTTGCCTGGCTCATGTATGAGTTCAGGTCTGTACCTAAAGAAAAACTTGAACTCATTTCTTCAATTGCCGGAAATGGATTAGTTGTACTTGTGATAATTCTGTTTCTTGTTTCGGGCCTGGTAAAAAAATTAAATGTGTTTGAGATTTTTATTGAAGGCGCGAAAGAAGGATTTGGCGTGGCAATCAAGATTATTCCGTATCTGGTGGCAATACTTGTAAGCATAGCAATGTTTCGCGCCTCCGGGGCAATGGATATTTTAATTGGCGGACTTATTTCTTTTTTTGAGTTGTTTGGAATGCGAACAGATTTTGTCCCAGCCATACCAACCGGTATCATGAAATCAATGAGCGGAGGTGGTGCAAGAGCGATGATGCTGGAAACTATGCATGCATATGGAGCGGATTCATTGCCCGGAAGAATCGTAAGTATTTTCCAGGGATCGAGTGATACAACTTTTTATATCCTTGCCGTGTATTTTGGAAGTGTCGGCATCAGAAAGACCCGCTATGCGCTTGCCTGCGGTTTGCTTGCCGATCTTGTTGCAGTTGTTACCGGAATTATTTTAGCATACCTTTTTTTCGAGTGAAGAATTATCTGAAAATATTTTTTCTTGTTGCGGGGATTATAATCTCAGCCTGCTCACCGAAGCCATTTGTTCCGGATGAAAAGTTTGTGGGTAAATGGGCGCCGGAAGGAAGAAAAATGTATGAGGGCCTGGAAATAACAATTGTAAAAGAAAAGGATAAATTACGTGGAAGACTAACCCGCCTGAACGACAACAAATACATTAAAATGTTCAGCGACTCCAACGACACCTGGGTCAGCAATATTAAAAGGATTTCCAATTTTGAATTCAGGCTCACAGAACGAAAACCCGGCGCGGATTTTATGTCGCTTTATGGCCTGTCAGGTTCCCAGGAATTTAAAGCGTTGTTTATTGATGATAATACTATTGGCCTTGCAGCAGAAGGCGCGGATCCTTTAAAATCAACCATTGTTTACAAAAGGTTGAAGTGATCCATTATCTCTACTGCTGATTACAAAGGCCATTTTGTTTAAAAGCCTTAAGCTTTACGCCAAAAGCAGAACGTTTTTCTTATTTTCGCATGCATTCTACTTCTTATGAGCAAGCAACGCGTACTTATAACCGGAGCCGCCGGATTTTTGGGATCACATTTATGTGACCGTTTCATTAAAGAAGGTTTTCATGTTATTGGCATGGATAATCTTATAACCGGCGATCTCAGGAACATTCAGCACTTGTTTAAACTTGAGCAATTCGAGTTTTACCATCACGATGTATCAAAGTTTGTTTTTGTTCCGGGAGAGCTAGACTATATTCTTCACTTCG
>CBIHPU010000285.1:0-5413 GCA_966211935.1 uncultured bacterium
ACCACCACCCCCCCCTATAAAACCGATCTCCTTCACAATTAAAAATTTATGCTCCTGATGAGCATATTGCATGTGAATGTTATTTCCTAAAGAAACTATCTGTACTGTGTTCTGCGTTAGCTGGAAATAATTATCCATTTTTCCGATCCAGCCATTGGTATCATTTAAAAAACGCTTGGACTCGATATTGATGACCTGGGCTTCAGCGCACGTGCCAACTAACAGCAACAGGCAGCAATAAAATTTTAACTTTGTTTTCACCTCCCAAAAAAATAAACGCAAATATAATCTACATCAATTCTCAAAAAACAAAAACCCTCACTGAAATTGTAAGGGCTTTTCAAAATTACCGGTCATTAATTAAAAATCCACCTTCACATAAAACAGGGGTAAAAATCCCAACTGATAATTTTTTACATAAGGACTCGCTGATGGATTTGTCGGATCCGGAGAATACGTAAGCGCAAGAATATTTTTCTGGTTGGTAACATTAACCAGGTCCAGCGCGAACTCCCAGCTTGTTTTCTTCGCGTTGATCTTATAAGCGATGCGCAGATCTGTTCTGAAATAATCTTCGAACTTATAAATGTTAGTCAGAGAATCGACCGCGACTACATCCTGAATACTATTGCTGCGCGCGGTGTCAATGCCGGAATACAATCTTCCGCCTGCATAAGTCATTTTAAAGCCGATATTGAATGTATTCTTTTTATTCTTTCCAACATTATACTCTAAACCCGCAAGTAAATTTGTTGCAAAACGACCGTTGTAATCCGTGTTGTTTAATTTGCCATCACTTCCCTTGTATTTGCTGTTAAACAACGATCCGCTGAACAAAAAGAAATAATGCTTTTGAAATAATTTCTCTACGGTCAACTCCATTCCGTAATTGTAACCTGTTCCACTATTCTCCATATTGTAAACTGGAAAGAATCGGGTAAAAGTTGTTCCGCGGTTAATGAGCGATACTGCCGAAGGTGTGGCGTAAACCGGAATGTTCCATAAATGCTGGTAATATGTTTCAACTTTAATACGTAAATATTTTTGCGGGATGTAATCGTATCCAAGAACAATATGATGACTCTTGCTGAAATCAAGATCCCTGTTCAGCTGCTCGTGATTTACATTTGCAACGATCTTGTTGTCGCGTACAATACTGTCCGGATAAGCGAAATAAATATATGTCGGCTGCATCTGGCTGTGCATTCCGTAACCAATGCTAAACATATTTTTTTCATCCACGTTATATTTTAAACCTGCGCGCGGTTCAACGCTCCACGCGTTATTCAGGCTCATCCATTGCGCATGAACACCTCCGTTAAATGTAAATCCACTTCCAAATTTCAGCGTGTAATTAAAATAAGGCTGCGCCAGAAGAAAACTCTCCTTTGCGTCAACGCGCACTTTCCATGGTTTATTTTCAATCGCCGTAGCGTTCTGCTCGTAAATGGAATTCATTTTTATCCTGTCATAAAAATCGATCATATAATTATGAAGAAAAAATCCTGTCTTGAAACTGTTGCGCGCGTTTATTTTTCTTTTTACAAATGAGGAGACAGTAATTTTGCTCTCAGTAAATGTTCCGTTTAAAACGTGAGGCAAAGTATCATCCGGGTGATACAATGAATCGCGGAGAATTAGATAATGATCAGGTTTTATGAATTGCGATGAAAAAGCGACCGAACTCTTCATCATTGTTTTTTCGCTGAGCGAAATAACGTGATTCAGAATTGCAACTCCCATACTGGTGGAGAAATACTGATCGCGGATCTGATCGCCGTATAACTCTTCAGGTTTAACGGTGTCCTTGCTGAGAATTACATCAATGCTGCTCATACCGCCAATTCCGCTTAAAGAAAAAGTCCCCGCTTTTTTCGTTGGGAAATTCAAACGGAAACCAAGATCCTGGTAACGCGGCACAGCGCTTGTTCCTATTTTAAAATTAAAAGTCTGGAAAAGATCCAGCGTGCTGTAACGATAATTTACAAGATAACTGCTGCCATTCTTTTTAGAGATCGGACCTTCCAGCCCTAATTCAGTTCCCAGAAAACCAAGCTGGAATGTACGTTCATGTTTTTCATTGTTTCCGTTTCGCATTTTAAGATCGAAAACTCCGCCTAAGGCGTTGCCATAAAATGATGGAAAGGCTCCGGTGAAAAATTCTGAATTGGCGAGATACTTATTGTTAATTATAGCAACAGGTCCGCCCGCACTGCCTGCAATTGCAAAGTGATTTGGATTTGGAATATCAATTTCCTCCAGTCTCCATAAAATACCGCTCGGAGAATTTCCGCGAACAACAATATCGTTGCGCGCGTCATTGCTTCCCTGTACGCCCGCGAAATTGCTGGCCATGCGTGCGGGATCGCTTCTTGATCCGGGATAACGTTCTGTTTCCTCAATACTGAAAACTTTTGTGCTGACAGAACTCATTTCATTAAAACTGCCTTTTTCATCAGCAACCACATTCACTTCTTCCAGTTTCATTGCGTCTTCTTCCAGCTCAGCGTTCAAAAAAGTTTCTTTTCCTGAAACGATTATAACGTCTGAAGCAACCCAGGTTTTATAGCCAGTAAAAGTCATTACAAAAGTTCTCCTTCCAACGGGCACATTGATAAGTTTAAAGTTTCCGTTCCCGTCGGATGCGGTGTTTAGTTTACCGCTGGTGTCTCCCTGCATAACAATAATTACTCCCGGCAGCGGGAAACCCGATTCTTTATCTTTTACTGTCCCTCTTACCGTTTGTGAGGGAACCTGAGCAGACAAGCTGTAACAAAAAAGCAAGGCAGGCAGGACAGTTTTAATGAATTTTTTCATAATTGAGATGTATGGGAACAAAAATATGGTGACCGTAATAGCGAAAAAAATAAATTAATTGCAGAGTTCGAAAAAAAAGCTGAATGTCTATAACTTTTTGTTGCGCATTTTGCAAAAGCAAGCGAAAAAATGGTGAAATTTACTTGTTTAATCAAATAATATAAATGTCATGTTTCAAGTACAAGGTGTTTTAAAAGTAAAAAACAATGAGGTTCAGGTTACCGATCGCTTTAAGAAAAGAGAATTCGTTTTAACTATTGAGCCTTCTTCACAGTATCCACAGCATGTTCAGTTTCAGCTGGTACAGGATAAATGCAGTCTATTAAATGATTTTAATGTGGGAGAAGAGATAAAAGTGAGTTTTAATCTTCGTGGTCGCGAGTGGACAAGAGATAATGAAGTTCGTTATTTCAACACACTTGATGCATGGAGAATTGAGCGTGTAGGCAATTCCAGCAACGCGGGCGCTCAGCAAAACTACAGCAGCAATAACAGTTCAATTGAAACAAATGTAAATCCTGTTTTTACAGGTAATACGGGATCAGCAGATGATGATCTTCCGTTTTAATTGACTTGATGAGTAATTGACAGAACCCCGTTCAGAAATGGACGGGGTTTTTTTATTTGCGTTTTTTTGATTACAAACAAAGAACACTCATGCAAATGAAATTGTTTTATTTAATTTTTATGTGTTTAACCAGTTTAACATCATGCGATGTTTTTTCGCAATTAACGCCCTACTTTTTCCTTGATGAAAAAGTAGGCAAAAAATCAAGCCAGATCGCCAACCGGCAGGCTTTCCTTTGTCGCACAAAACAACTCGAACTAAGGCCAGGAAACCTGCCGGTTCGCACCGATCTGGCAGACACCCCACACACGGCGAGGCTAACGCAACCTGGACCTACCCTATGTGCAATAATACATTGTTATAAAAACAACAATGGTTATATTTTATAAATCTTATTTTTCATTTAGAATTTTTGGAACGAAATTCGCAGGATCAGCCCCAATCAATAAATAATGAACGCGCAGCTTTACGATTCTTTTAAGTCACTGAATGATCTATCCAAAGCGGAGATCAGGGAGAAATTAAAAGATTCTCCGGTCGGAATGAAACTTTTCGATTTCCTGGAGAAAAATAAAAACAGGAATTTCCGGAACCGTGATGTGGTTGAGCAGATCTACACAATTAATACAGATAAAACATCTTATCAGATCCTTGAGAACCGGTATTTCAAGCTTCGCAAAAAATTCATGGAAGAATATTTTGCCGTTAAGGTGGAAAAAGATGAATTTCTTGCAGAAGAAGAACTTGAACTGCTCAACATCAGAAAACTTCTTCATCGGAATGAAAAGGATGTCGCTTTGCAGGCATTGATTTCGCTCGAGCAGAAGTGCTGGGAAAAAAATATTTTTGAACTGCTGCCTTCGGTAATTGACAATCTCATCTTCTGCAAACAGCTATTAAATAAAATGAGTCCGAACGACGAAGCGTATTCGAGAATGGACAAAGCGATACAGACGCAGGCCGCAATTAACCGCGTAACGCTACTCGCGCGTAAAGTTTACGATATCAATTACAGAAAAGGAATTTCGCACGCCAAAAAAGAACTGGCAGAAATGAAAGAAATTTCAAAAAAATTCAAAGACTATCCCCGCTTTTCAATTTGTTATCATCACGTTTCACTTTATTATAAACTCGGTTCTTCAGATTACATTGAAGACATGCAGGTGATCAGTCGTCACTTCAGGGAAGTGAAACAATCATTCAGCCTTTATTCGAGTATGCCTTTGATTGTTTACCGAAGGAATTACAACCTGTACCAGCAAATGCATTACCGGCAGATGATTATGTTCTATCATTACAATCGTTGTGAATTTGAAGAAGCTTATAAGATGATGAAAGAGTTTTGGGACAGAATTTTTTCTGAACCCCATATTTACAATATTTACAGGTCAGAATCCATTTACTTCAATATGCTTAATTGCCAGCGGTTAACACAACGCTTTACCGATGCAGAGCAAACGTTGAACGAGTATGCAGCTTTTCTGAAAGAAAATAAAAATACAGCGAGACTGCCGTATGCGTATACACTCCGCGCAATGTTATATGCAGATGCTTATCCGAAACTAAAACACCTGCAACCCGAAATGCTGATGCAAAAAGTGGATGAGTACCTTAAACAGGTTAAAAGCGATTCCAATGTTCAGACTTCTTACGGAGATGCAATGGTAACAAAGGCAAGACTCCTATTTATAATGAAGGATTATAAGGGAAGTTATAATAACATTCGCGATGCGGGTGCTGTTTCCTATCTGGAAAACAACTCCATTAAAGATGTGTTCATCCGCTTTTTTGAATTTCATACAAGGCCGGGAAAAAATTCTTCAGAGGATTTAAGAAAAATCATTTCAAAGGAAATATTAAATGCGCGGAAACCGCTTGCATTGATGTACCTTAAATGGATGCAAAAAATGCTGAAATAGTCGCATATAGCCCTGAACCCGGTGTCTTCAGCATGTTTTATGAACTCATAAACCGGAGTTGCTGTCCCCAATGAAAACAGTAATAAGGAATGTGAAATAGCACGTGTAT
>CBIHPU010000286.1:0-5381 GCA_966211935.1 uncultured bacterium
CCGCGCCAAACTTTCACCGAAACGTTTGAACGGAATACAATTCATTCCTGGCACCAATGAGTATTCCTATATAGATAACTCCAGTGGAAAAGATGTGATCGTTAAAAGCAGCGCGGATAAAGCAGAAAAGAATGCAGTCTTAAGCGCAGATGAATTAACTGTCATTCTGAAAAAATCAATGGAAACCGGAAAATTCTGGCTTCCATCCATGAAATGGAAAACATCTTCAACTTTCCTTATTACCGCCGGTGAAAATGTATATGAAGTTGATCCGGTAAAGCAATCGGTAAATTTGCTTGGAAAAGATCTTAGAGCAAAAGAAGAAAATGTAGACGTATGCGAAGCAACAGGAGCAATTGCTTTTACCCGGAAAAATAACTTATTCATCTCTGATAAAGGAAACGAAATTGCTGTTACCGATGAAAAAAATGAAAATATTCTGTACGGCGCTTCAAATGTTCACCGCAACGAATTCGGAATTTCCAAAGGAACATTCTGGAGTCCCAAAGGAAATTATATTGCTTTTTATCGTATGGATCAAACCATGGTTAACAATTACCCTGTGGTGAACTGGGGCGATACCCCTGCTAAAGAAAAGATAATAAAATATCCAATGGCGGGCGGCACGAGTCACCAGGTTACCCTAGGCGTTTATAATCTTACAACAAAAAAAACCACCTTCCTTAAAACCGCCGGACCTGATGACCATTATCTGACCAACATTGCATGGAGCCCGGATGAGAAATCAATTTTCATTGCTGAACTCAACCGCGATCAAAACCATCTCAAGCTAAATGAATATGACGCTGTGAGCGGAGAATTTAAGAAAACAATCTTTGAAGAGAAGGACGAACGCTATGTTGAGCCGATGAATCCTATGCTTTTTGTGAAAAATAATTCATCACAGTTTATCTGGCAGAGCAGACGGGACGGATACAATCATTTATACCTGTACGACCTTACAAATAATTCTTCATTTCAATTAACCAAAGGCAAATGGGAAGTTCTTGAAGTAAATGGTTTTGATGAAAAGTCGTCTAAAGTTTTCTTTCACGCGAATGCGGAAAAAGCGATCAATAAAGATTTCTATTCAGTAACTCTGAAAAACGCGAAAATGGAACGCGTCACGCAGGGAGATGGTACTCATTCATGCCATGCAGACGATAAAGGGATGTATGTGCTGGATGAATTTACTAGTCTTGAGATCCCGAGAATTTATTCCGTTATCAATGTAAAAAAGAAGCAACCGGTTGAAATTTTAAAAGCAGAAAACCCCTTGAAAGATTATGCGATGGGTAAAGTAAATTTATTTACAATTAAGAATGGTGAAGGAACGGATCTATGGTGCAGAGTGTATAAGCCCGTGGGATTCGATTCAACAAAAAAATATCCTGTTATTGTTTACTTGTATGGCGGGCCGCACCACAAAGAAGTGAACAACACCTTTAACGGAAGCTGGAATCTTTGGTATCAGTATATGGCTGAGCGCGGATTTGTAGTTTTTACATTGGATAACCGCGGCACAGAACACAGGGGAAAAGAATTTGAACAGGCAACTTTCAGAAATTTAGGAACACAGGAAATGGAAGATCAGTTGCAGGGAGTAAAATATTTAAAGTCACTGCGCTATGTAGATACTGCAAGAATTGGAGTACACGGCTGGAGCTTTGGCGGATTCATGACAACTTCATTAATGACACGTAAACCCGGAGCATTTAAAGTTGGTGTGGGCGGCGGACCAGTGATAGACTGGAGCATGTATGAAGTAATGTATACTGAACGATACATGGATACACCGCAAACAAATTCAACCGGTTTTTCAACGTCAAGCTTGTTTCAATACATTCCTAATCTGAAAGGAAAATTATTGTTGATACACGGTACCGACGACGATGTGGTAGTGTGGCAGCACAGTATTAAATATTTAAAGACCGCTGTTGATAAGGGAGTGCAACTGGATTATTTCATTTATCCCGGACATCCGCACAACGTAATCGGCAAGGATCGCGTGCACCTGATGCAAAAGATTACAAATTACTTTATGGACAATCTATAATTTGTCTTTTTGAGTCTAAACACTAAAAAAATCTATTGCATACCCGGATTGGGATTAGATCATCGTTTGTTCTCTCGTCTGAATATTAAGGGAGCAGAGTTGCTTCCTGTGAAATGGTTGCCTGCAACCGCAGAAGACACGATGGAATCATATGCTAAAAAGATGTCAGCGCAGATTGAAGCGGGTGAACCTTTCTATTTGTTGGGTGTTTCTTTTGGAGGAATGGTTTGCGTCGAGATAAGTAATTTAATTAAAACTGAAAAAATATTTCTGATCTCAAGTTGCAAATCACGAAACGACCTGCCCTGGTATTTCAGAATGCTGAAGTACATACCGGTGCATCTCTTGTTTGGCGACGCATTTTATAAATTCCTTGCTAAAAGAAGCTGGAAGATTTTCGGAATAAAGAAAGAAGACAAAGAACTATTTTACGAAATGGTTGACAGTCCGCTGAAAGGTTATTATAGACCCGCAATTAACTACATAATCAATTGGCAACGAAAAAAAACTACAGACTCACTCCTACACATTCATGGCAATAACGATATTATTCTACCACACCATTTTGTTCATGCGGATAAAATAATTGAAGGCGGTACGCACGCCATGATCGCTTATCAGGCAAGGGAAATTGCTGAACTGATTGAAAAGAACCTGTAGTTATTGGCAGGCTAGAGAAGGGCATGGAATTTGAAAGTATAAGTGACAAAAAGGTTAACTTTACCTCATAAAATCCATTATATGATCCGCCTGCTTTTCATTCTTCCTTTCTTTCTGATCACCACAACTTTATTTTCAGCTACGTGGGATGAACCGTGGCAGGAAGACATAATGAAGGAATCTGATCATTTTATTCTTGCACGTGTGCTGGACCCTAAACCAGGCTCCGTAAAGGTGCAGGTGCTTAAACAATTCGGAGATAAGAAAGTTGAAGATATAATTACACTTGAAGGATTTCACATGCTTGATCTCTGTACAAAGAACGACAGCGATATGCCTTCTTTCTTTTTTACAATGATTGATTCTGTTTATCTATTCATAAAGAAAAAAGAAATTGGTTACTGCATTCCCACGCCCACTGCAGGCTATGCAATTGTTAGCAACGGAACAGTGCTCGCTACATTCAGACACAGTTTTCACCTGGCGCAGCTTAGCGTTGCAGCTTATGAAAAATGCATGGGCGCAGTCTGGAACTCGATGAAAGGATTGCCATACGATCAGAAAATTGTGACCGACTTTATTGATAAGTCGCTAAAACAAAAGCCCGCGGGTTTTAAAGAACAGGAAATTGATTTATTTTTTAACCAGCACGTAGCATTGGAAATGTGTTACCTGATGAAAATCACAAGTAATTTCTCCCTCGTCAAAAATTTTGTTAATACGCCTAACAACCACCTGATGATCTCCGCGGTTCGCGCGCTTGCCAATTATAACACACCCGAAGCGAAAAAAATGTTGGTAGACTATATAAAAGACGCTACAAAGGACAACTTTACCAAGGTAATTGCAGTGAAAAGTCTTCAACGCATCGCACCCACAGAACTTAAAACTGAATTGAAAAAAATCTGGGAAACCGCCAGCGAGGCTCCTATAGGTTTCAGCGCTAATCCTTCTGATCCAAGGATTTGCACACAGCTGCCAACTGTTAAAGACGCGCTGCAGGAATTACTGAGCGTTCTCTGATTTGTAAAACAGGATTTGATTATCTTTGCAGTACAAGCAAATGAAAAAAACACTTTGCATATCTCTTTCGGTTCTGATTTTCATCGTATCATGCGGATTGACCATGGCGGTTTCCTATTGTCCGATGAACGAAGAGCTGGAGATTGCATTGATCCAAACTGAACCTTGTTGTTGCGAAGAAGAAGATGGAGATGAATGCTGCATGGAGGCTCAAATTAAACTGGATAAATTAAAAGACAATTATATTCCTTCTGATAATTCACTGGCGCCTGATGCAAAAAGCATAACAATGCCGGTAATTATCACTTCCGCTTTAGTTCCTGCGTTCACTTCTCTAAAAAGCAATACACTTTTTTCTGACGCAAAAGCGCCGCCAGGCGCTACTGTGCCGCGATCAATTCTGTATCGCGTATTTATTATTTGATTTTTCTTTTGATTCCAATTCACACGGGTAATAATTCGTGCTGAACATTTTTTTCTCAAATAATTATTTCATTTTAAAAAATTTAAATCAAAAGATCATGAAGAATATTATGCTTTTAATGCTGCTCCTTACATTCACAGTTTGCAGCGCGCAGGAAAACAACAAGAAAGTTGAAACATTAACGCTGACCGTAAAAGGAAACTGCGAACAATGTAAAGAAAGAATTGAAAACGCTGCAGATATAAAAGGCGTGAAGGTCGCTACCTGGGATGAAAAAACCCAGATACTTACTGTAACCTACAAGCCGGCAAAAGTATCTCCGGAAAAAATCAAAAAGGCCATTCTGAAAAGCGGTCATGATCTTGAGGAAGAAAAAGCAGGTGACGAGGCCTACAAAAAACTTCCAAACTGCTGCAAGTTCCGTGACAATAAATGCGAGAAGTAAAATGAAATTCTTAAGAGCATTTTATTGTTTGTTCTTCTTTTTTGCTTCATCTCTCTTCGTTTTTTCACAGAATATAAACGGAAGAGTTTTTGAAACGAATGAAAAGAAGGACACTGTTCCACTTATAGGCGCTATACTGCGATGGCAAAATTCAACTATTGGAACAGCAACTGACAACGACGGAAAATTTTCATTGAAGAAAACTCCCGCCAGCAATACGCTTATTGTTTCCTATCCGGGATACGATAATGACACCTTAACAATTGATACAACAAAAAACCAGATCAGTGTTTTTATGTCGAAGATAAAAATGCTGAACCAGGTGGATGTCGTGTATCATTCAGGCGGGTCCGAATTTTCGTTCATGAATCCATTGAAAGTTGAAACATTGGGTCAGCGAGAACTGGCGAAGGCCGCGTGTTGTAATCTCTCAGAAAGTTTTGAAACCAATCCTTCTGTCGACGTGAATTTCGCCGATGCGGTAACGGGAACAAAACAAATTCAGATGTTGGGACTTTCCGGTCAGTACGCGCTAATCACTAAAGAGAACATGCCTTATCTGCGCGGGCTTTCAAGCATGTATGGACTGACTTTTATTCCCGGCACCTGGATACATTCCATTCAACTTTCAAAAGGCGCGGGCAGTGTGATCAATGGATATGAAAGTTTTACAGGACAGATAAATACAGAATTGCAGAAACCCGAGAACAGTGAGAAAATCTTTTTCAACGGTTATGTAAATGCAAACGGGCGGAATGAATACAATCTGAATC
>CBIHPU010000287.1:0-5370 GCA_966211935.1 uncultured bacterium
AGGTTACGTAAGTGATGTCAGCGAGATATGCGTTACGTCTTTCTTCGGAGGTAGGTTCGTGACGATCTACGCAGTCAACTGTAAGTCCATGAAACTCGAACAGAGGAGCATTCCATTCAGCGTCACGACGGCTCAGGTAATTGTTTACCGTTACAACGTGTACGCCGCGACCAACAAGCGCGTTAAGGAACAACGGCAGTGTGGCTACGAGAGTTTTTCCTTCACCGGTTGCCATCTCCGCGATTTTTCCGGAGTGCAGTACAACACCACCAATAAGCTGCACATCGTAATGCACCATATCCCAGCTGATCTCGTTGCCGGCTGCCATCCAGTTCCTTTTCCAGGTTGCAATTCCGTTTTCAATTACCACATTCTTAGCGCCGGGATGACGCTGCAAATATTTCTGATCAATTTCAGACGCCTTTACTTTTATTTCACCCACATCTTTCCAGCGTCTTGCAGTTTCTTTTACAATAGCGAAAGCCTCAGGAAGAATTTCGTTTAATACCTCTTCAATTTTCTTCAGCGTTTCTTTTTCAATCTCATCGATCTCTTTATACAAAGCTTCCTTGGTCTCAACATCCATTTCGGAATCCGCTTCTATACGGGCTTTGATATCTTCAACCTGTTTTGTTTCTTTAGAAATATAATCCTGAATTTTCGCTTTGAGTTTTTGTGAACGCTCGCGCAGCTCATCATTGGAAATTGAACTCAGTTGTTTAAAAATTTCATTTACCTGCGCAACCTGCGGTTCTATTGCTTTAATGTCTTTTTCTGACTTGGTGCCAAATAGTTTCTGAAGGAATCCTAACATAGTTTATGGTTTCTCATTTTTTCGCTTCCCTCGTAAATCTGCAAAGCGAAAATTGTTTTTTTTAAGGGAGTCAAAGGTAACAATTATAGAGGGGTCTTTGGCATCCTTTTTAATTCTCTAACAGCTCTCAACAATCAATCCTATTACTTTTTGCTGCCAAATTGTCGCCAGATTTGGTTCTTTACATTAAAGTCCGGCAAAAGAATGAATTTTATGTTTTAACATCCTGATTATATGTAAGTAACATCGTTATATCAAGATTATAAACGTATATTATTTAAAATATTCAGTTTCAGCGAACAAAGGTAAATATAATCATCAACATACTAATTGATTATCAATATATTAACTTAAGTTATACATTACTTACAAACGCATAGAAACTGATAATTTAAGAATGAAGGGATCAAATAGTAAAAATAGTTTTGGGGTAAATGAAAGACCGCTGTTTATTATAGGCAACAGGACGCAATCATCAATAAGTTTTACGCAGAGCTTAAGAATAGAAAATATAATTATGAAAACATCAGCCAAAATTTCACTCGCCGTAATTTTTTTGGCAGCAGTGAATGCTATAAAACAATAATCCCATGCTTAAACGAATTCTAAAATTCCCCGCCAGAATTAAATTTTTACTCTATGATCTTCCGGCATTGGCAGTAATTTGAATTCATTTTGTGTGATGTTTTACCGAAAACCGAGGCGCGGTAAAAAAATTGGTAATCAACCGATAATTTTAATCCTTCGAAATATTCGGAAAGAAGCAGTCTAAAGAGGCAGCTTTTTTTGGAAATGAGTGAGTAGTGCGGAGGATAAAACGTGCAAAACAAAAGGAGAGTCTTCTATCTAAATCTTGATGACTGAAACAAGTAAACTTGCCAATTACCGTTAACCACGAGTTAAAAATTCTAAAATCGGGTTTTCAGTATTCTTTGCATCAGTCATAATTTTTTTACTCTTGTCAAAACAAGTCTTCAGGCTGGTTTAGTTTGCCGAATATGCTTATCTGTTTCATTAAGTCTAACGCTAACTTAAACACTCTATGCTCACAATTATTTTCATCACTTTCGGATTTTGTTTTATTCTTGAAAGACTTATTCCAGGGTGGAAATTGCCTGAGGTTCCAACATGGACAATCAGGGTTTTGGCAGTAAACTTTGTTCAGCTTGGTATTGTTACGCTGGCAGGATTTACCTGGGAGAAATGGTTTTCTGAATATTCAATTTTCAATCTTTCGGACCACGTCAGTCCAATCGCAGGCGGGTTGATCGCGTAATTCATCGCCACATTTATTTTTTACTGGTGGCACAGGTGGCGGCACACTGTTGATTTTTTCTGGACTCACTTTCATCAGATACATCACAGCCCACAAAGAATTGAAGTGATTACTTCGTTTTACAAGCATCCATTGGAAATGACCGTGAATTCCATAATAGGAAGTTTATTAGTCTATTCATTGCTTGGATTAAGTTTAGAAGCAGGTGGAATTTATACGCTCTGCACCGCGCTTGGAGAATTTTTCTATCACACAAACGTAAAAACGCCGCAGTGGATTGGTTATATTTTTCAGCGACCGGAAATGCATAGAATTCATCACGAGTACAACAAACACACAAACAATTACGGATACATTGTTTGGTGGGATATGCTTTTTGGCACCTATGAAAACCCGAAAGAATTTAAAACTTCCTGTGGTTTTGACAATGAAAAGGAGCAAAGATTGTTTGAGATGCTGAAATTTAAAGACGTTCACAAGGACGGAACGGAACACCGCAATTAACGAAATCGAATGATTCAGCCGGAAAATATTAAATTACACTGCAAGAGAACCGAAATGCAATCAACAAAATTTCTAAAATACACTAGCGGAACTCAAATAAAGCTTCTTTTATTCGGAATGTTACTCTTAATTCTTTGCTCTTGTCACGAGCCGGAAAACAAGGAATCCAATATCACAAATCAAGATTGGGAATTCATAAGTAAAAATTGAATTCCTTACGATCAACAATTTTTAAAAAATATTTCGTTTGACTATTCCGCAAAAAGTATAAATAACTTTATTGAAATAACTTATATTATTGATAATAAAAACCCAGACACTTTGTTTTTCCTTTCGGAAAAATGCGACGGACCGACAACCTTATTACGATTCGACAATTCAAAATATTTACACTTATCCGGTTGTAGTTATTATATAGCAATGACAGAACACATACCACCAAATCAATCAAAAACTTTTAAAGGACAGATATCCAAACAAGTTTCAGAAGATTCAATACAACTAGGAATTGAATTATTCAAAACAAAAAAAGGTTTTAATATAGAACGACTGTATGAACCATATTATAGACAAGACATGACGGATAGCATTTTAATATGGAAGACAAAGAAAATAAAATAATAACCCAGTAGTACTAATAAATTCGCAACAGAAAAAATTCCAAAAAATAGAGAGCTTTTCAATGATCTGCTTTTTCTACCTTTATAAAAACTATAATGATGAATCAACCAATAATAATCCCGAAGGGATGACATGATTATAAACAACAATAATAAACCAAAATAAAATCCCGAAGGGATGACATATATATATTATGGCAGGCACATTCTCACAAATTTATATCCAATATGTTTTTGCAGTTAAAGGAAGACAAAACCTTCTGCAAAAACCATGGCGTGATGACGTGTTTAAATATATGTCAGGTATCATCAAGGGTAAAAATCAGAAACCCATTATCGTTAATGGTGTCGCTGACCATGTTCATGTTTTTGTTGGATTAAAACCGTCAATGAACATTTCCGATTTGATTCGTGACGTCAAAAACAATTCCTCAAATTTCATCAACGAACAAAAATTTCTGAAAAGCAAGTTTGCCTGGCAGGAAGGGTACGGAGCTTTTTCCTACGCTCACTCGCAAATTGAAAATGTTTACCAATACATCGCCAACCAGGAAGAACATCATAGAAAAAAATCCTTCAGAGACGAATACATTGATTTTCTTCAAAAATTTGAAATAGAACACGACGAAAAATACTTATTTGAATGGCTGGATTAATCATGTCACCCCTTCGGGGTTTATTAAACTTATGATTTACCAGGTGTTATAATCATTACATCCCTTCGGGATTAGTACGCCACGTGATAAAAAAAGCGTCTTTCAATTTCTGATTTTTCTACTTTTTTCTTTAAACCAGCTGCTTAATTATATCAGCCCTTCGGGGTTTATTAATCCTACATTAACGCTGCGTTATAATCACTGCATCCCTTCGGGATTCGTGTATCACGTAAACAAAAAAGCAGAGAGCTTTTCAACTCTCTGCTATTTACCTTTTTTTTATAAACTAGTTAACCTGTAACCTGAAAACTTTTACATTGTATAACGTGTACGCTTTTACGAGATAAATTCCTTTCTCAAAAGATTTTGTATTAATGGTAATCTCAGAAGTTAATGCTTCGTTCTTCAACTCGGCAATTTTCATTCCCTGCAATGAATAAACTTCATACTTCACAAGATCTTTACCGGTAGAATGAATCATAGCAAATTCATTCGCTGGGTTAGGAAATAGTTTTATCATTGAAGATGTTTTTTCGTTAGCAATAAAAGTTGTTACCTGGTCTACGACCAATGAATCACCCGATGCTGAATAGGAAACTGTGTCTCCGTTCGCGCTGATGATCTTCACTTTGGAAATATTCACGTTCAGTGTTTTCGTTACTCCGCTCATGATCTTTCCTGAAATATCATCCTTCATGGTTACACTCAAATCTGCAACTTCCCCATATCCGTTAATGTTCGTGTGATTTGTGCGACACAATGCGATATCAATTTCTCCGTTGGGATAATTTTCAATTACGTTATTTAAAAACGGCGTTGATCCCGCTGCAATCCAGCTGTTGCTTACATCCATTGTAGTTGAATCCTTCGCAACAATAGTGGTATCAATACTCAACGTAAGCGCTATTCCATAAATATTGTTCGCCGGTGAAGTAGCTGTACCAAGACTCACTTTTATATTTGCTGTTCCACTGTTGCTTACAGTATCCTGAACAATATCAATGGTCAGCGGAGTGCCGGTCATGTTTACCGACATTAATTTGTATGGTGGATGAACGAGGCTGTAATTCTGAATTACCGCAGTAGTATCGGACGCATCAATTGTTCCATCGCCATTGCAGTCATCGTGCTTTTCATTATATCCATTGGCTTTAGTGTTTGTCCAGAATGGTGCAGGCTGAGCTGTCCACGAGAGATTTGCATTGGGTCTTAAGCCGCCTGTACTTCCATAATACAATCCTATATCGAGAATATCATTGTTATTTGCAACGAGATCATTATCCGCATCACCCGGCCATACCACTTCGCATGAATCGAGCAATTGATAGTTCATGGAAGTCGCACAGCCACTTGCATCAACAACCGAAAGCGTATAAGTGCTTGCCGGAAGATTTGAAAAAATTCCTGACATATTTTGTGTCAACGGCGGAGAGAGTTCAAATGTCATTGGCAAAGTCCAGGCTGTTCCGTTCACTGTAATAGTTCCATCTGAACCGGCGC
>CBIHPU010000288.1:0-5356 GCA_966211935.1 uncultured bacterium
AAAAGTCTGTGGAGAAAATACAGGTATTCTGTGCCTGGTCCTCTTTTAAAATATCCGCCTGCACAGTTCCGCGCACCTGTGATAATGTATGCGTCTTTATTTTTTCATACACATCTTTTGGCAATACCATGTCGCCGGTAACGCCAAGCAGCATAAGTCCCAGGCCGTCGTTTCCTTCCGGCAATGTTCCATTGTATTTCGGACGAGCAACACCTTTTGCTCTATAGATCTCGTCAATTTTTTTCTGTACTTCTTTTTCAAGACCGTTTTGCTTGATGTACAATTCGCATTGCTGATCAATAGCGGCATTCATAAAGAACGCGCAGAGAATAGCTGCTGGTCCGTTAATAGTCATTGAAACAGAAGTTTTCGGATCAGCGAGGTTGAATCCGCTATATAATTTTTTCGCATCGTCAAGACAACAAATGCTCACACCGGAGTTACCGATTTTACCATAAATGTCCGGACGATAATCAGGATCCTGTCCATAAAGAGTAACGGAATCAAAAGCAGTTGAAAGACGTTTAGCAGGCATTCCAAGAGAAACGTAGTGAAAACGTTTGTTTGTTCTCTCTGGACCACCTTCTCCCGCAAACATTCTTGTCGGATCTTCACCTTCACGTTTGAATGGATAGATTCCCGCTGCGTATGGAAATTCACCCGGAAAATTTTCACTCAGTACCCATTTCAGAATATCGCCCCACCCTTTAAAATTTGGCGTGGCTATCTTGGGAACCATTGTATGAGATAGCGATTCGTAATGTGTCTGGATTCTTATCTCCTTATCACGCACCTTGAAAGCGTAGAACTCGTTCTTGAAAAGTTGCTTCTTTGCTTCCCAGCTTTCCAATATAATTTTGTTGCGCGGATCAAGGTCCAGTTCAACCTGCGCGTAAGTTTCTTCGAGCGATTTTACAAGCCTGTCTTTGTCAGCGTAGTTTCCGCTTTTAAGTGTATTGATGGTTGTCCTTATTCCGTAAAGTTTATCAGCGATCTCAGATTGCGTTGCGACCCACTTGTCGTAGTTGCGGTTATTCTCGGAAATTTCACTGAGGTAACGCGTGCGTGCAGGAGGAATAATATAAATTTTTTCTGAAAGTTCTCCCGTTATTTTAAATGTTGAATGAAAGTCGGTTTTGAATTTTTCATTCAGTTTATCTATAAGCGCACGATACAATTGCGTCATTCCCGGATCATTGAACTGAGACGCGATTGTTCCGTAAACAGGAACGCTCTCGTCTGCTATTTCAAAAAGTTTCCGGTTGCGTTTAAATTGTTTCTTTACATCACGCAATGCGTCCTGGGCTCCACGCTTGTCAAACTTGTTTACCGCAATTACGTCAGCGAACTCCAGCATGTCGATTTTTTCCAATTGCGTTGCCGCGCCGTATTCTGGTGTCATTACATACAGGCTCATGTCTGCGTGCTCGGTAATTTCAGTATCGCTTTGTCCTATTCCTGCTGTTTCAAGAATAACAAGATCGTATTTTGCTGCTTTCAGAATATTCACTGCATCGTTCACGTGTTTGCTTAACGCCAGGTTACTTTGACGGGTAGCCATTGAACGCATGTAAACACGTTCATTGCGGATGGAATTCATCCTGATTCTGTCGCCGAGCAGAGCCCCACCTGTTTTTCTTTTAGATGGATCGACTGAAATAATTCCAATATTTTTTTCAGGAAAATCTATCAGGAACCTTCTTACAAGTTCATCAACCAAAGAAGATTTTCCGGCACCACCTGTTCCTGTAATTCCAAGTACAGGAGTTTTTGAAGCCTTTGCCATTTCGGTAACCTTCTGCAGCATTGCTTTGGATTCTTCGCCAAAGTTTTCGGCAGCGGAAATGAGTCTCGCAATTGATTTCGGCTCTTTGTTAATCATATGGGCAACTTCTCCGTTCAAATTTATTCCGGTAGGAAAATCACTCAGTTTCAGAACATCGTTGATCATTCCCTGTAAACCCAAAGCGCGACCGTCATCAGGAGAATAAATTCTCGTAATGCCGTATTTATGTAATTCTTCAATTTCTGTTGGCAGAATAACTCCACCGCCTCCGCCAAAAATCTTAATATGCCCGCAACCTTTTTCTTTCAGCAGATCGTGCATATACTTGAAATACTCCATATGCCCGCCCTGGTAACTTGTAATTGCAATAGCATTCGCGTCTTCCTGCACGGCGCAATTCACAACTTCCTGTACAGATCTGTCGTGACCAAGATGGATCACTTCCGCGCCTGAGCTTTGCATAATGCGGCGCATGATATTAATGGCGGCGTCGTGCCCGTCAAAGAGCGCGGCAGCAGTTACAATCCGTATTTTATTTTTTGGTTGGTAGGGTGTTGTTTCCATAGCTTTCTCCTCTGAAAAATCAGGTTGCTAAGATAGCTAAAAGATGTACTTTTTTTAGTTGTCATTTTAAAAAGATCAGCTAGCAAATGTTTAAAAATGTAGTTTAAATATATCAATAATAGATAAAAATGATAAGTAAAGATTGCAAAATATGAATTATTCAATGTAAATAACAGTTATTCAGGTAGATGTAATGTATATTAGTCGTAATTATTAAAATATGATAAGTAGATATTTCAAAAATTAAATAAATTGATGTTTATGTATGACAAAATTGTATTTTTGTAAATGTAATGGATAAGATAGAAGACATATTTGCAATGAGCTCAGAATCCCTTGCAAACCTGAGCAGTACTTTCGATCGTGAAGAAGAGAACACTGTGGATTGGACGCAAAAGCTAGTTGGCTTGAAGGGCGCGCGCGGTGTTGGCAAAACAACTGTATTATTGAAGTACCTGAAAAATACTTATGGTGACAATCCTGCCAAGGCTGTGTATGTAAGTATGGATCATCTGTATTTCATGAATAACAATCTTTTGGGCTTTGCCAGGGAATTTTACAGAAATGGTGGGGAGCATATTTTTCTTGATGAAGTGCACAAATATGGAAACTGGAGTCAGGAATTAAAAAATATCTATGATGGAATTCCGAAACTGAAAGTAAGTTTTACAAGCTCTTCTTTACTGAATATTTTGAAGGGCAAAGCGGATCTGAGCAGACGCGCGGATATTTATCACCTGCATGGCTTATCGTTCAGAGAGTTTCTACAGATTGAAACAGGAGAATTTTTACCTGTTATTCCATTGGAGGATATCCTGAAACATCATGAAAAGATTGCAGCCGACATCAATAAAAAACTCAGGCCCTATGCGCATTGGACCAATTATCTCGAATACGGGTATTATCCTTTTTTTCTGCAAAGCAAAGAGAGGTATGCGCACAGGTTAATGAATGTGATCAACCAATCGCTTGACTCCGACCTCGTAGCATGTAAGCCGGTTGACGCCACGTATATAAATAAATTAAAGAGGTTGCTATACCTCGTTGCAGTTTCTTCGCCTTTTCAACCTAATGTTGCAAAGCTGGCTGGAATTATTGGCGCATCGAGGCAAACTACAACCCAGTATTTTGATTACCTGGCGGAGGCTGAGCTGGCGTTGCTTTTAAAGAGTGAAGAAAAAAGCATCAACGCGCTTTCCAAGCCTGATAAGGTGTATCTGCACAACACCAATCTCGCTTACGCTATTGCAAGAAGCGGAGTGAATACAGGCAACAGAAGAGAAACCTTTTTCTTTAACCAGGTTGCAGCCAAGCACGCTGTCAATACGCCGAAGCAGGGAGATTTTTTGGTGGACAGTAAATACACTTTTGAAATAGGAGGGAAGGGAAAATCTTTCAGGCAGATAAAAAACTCAAAGAATTCATATCTCGTATCAGATGATATAGACATTGGATTCGGTAACAGAAGTCCACTGTTTCTATTTGGTTTTTTGTATTGAAGAATAACGCAAATAAAAAGGGGTCACGATGGACCCCTGTTTGATTTTATCTGGGAGAAATTTTATTTCCCCTTCTTTTCCATGAACTTTATTATATCATAAATCTGATCAGCGCCGATACGTTTGTAACGGATTATCTGATTTTCATCCAGTAGATAAATAACCGGCGTACTGAAAATATCAAACTTCTCTTTCAGATTTTGCAGGTGAACTCCATCAACAACGTTTCTCCAGTTCGGATCAATCAATTTCATTTCCTTTATGGTTTTGAACCACTTTTCATATTCATGCTGTGTGTAAACTGAATGAACTTTTACATCAATACCCTCTTTGCGCAGCTCCTGAAATTTCTCAAAAATAACGGGAACTTCTTTTTTGCAATGTCCGCAATCAACATCCCAAAAAAGGAGAATCGTATACTTCGCCTTTATGCTTGAAAGCGGAATGATCTTACTGTCAATCTCCGGTTTGTGCGCTACATAGTTTTTTGTGAGGCAATCACTGGTTTTACAGGTATCGAGTCCATACTTAATACAAAGTTTGGCTCCTACCGTATCAACAGTAAGCAGATCAGGAATTTTCTTTCCGATCAATAACGGTTTCAGGATATCCGCGCGCTGAATAATTTTTTTCAATTGTTCCTCTGAATAGAAATCAACCTGACCGGTTCTGTAATATTGATCAACAATAAAAACAAACACTGCGTCAAATCCCATTACCTTGTTGTTCTCGCTCCATGTGGTAAGCCAGTAAACAACCCATTTGAACATTTCTTTGCTTGGCCTGGTTCTGTCAACAACCTTAACAATTTCGGCATTGATTGAATCCGGCATTTGCAAAACAGTCTTCTGGAAGAAGTTTTTCAGTTTGTCGCCAAAAATTGGAGTATGCAGAATCCTTTCATCTCCGAGTGGAACGTCTTTCCAGTAATTATTTTTAAAAAACTGATATTGCCAAATAGAATCAGGACGATTGTTGCTTGCCTTTGGTGGATTGCTTACATCCGGTTCCATCTGTAGACGAACGAAATCAGAAACGAATCCTGTCGGATATTTTTCTAAAAATTCCTTCCGGAAAGCGTCAACATCTTTATTGATGCTCCTGTTTTTCTCTTGTAGCAATTTTGTTGAGTCCGCCGTATTCTTGGCTTTTACTTCATTTTTGTAATTAGCGAAATCAACAGATTTGCTTGCCATGAATTTTACGAGCTCATTGAATTTTTCGTTTTCAGGTGAGCCGGAAAACTTGATGGAACGTACAATATCTGTAGTGTCAAAGCTGACAGAGAATTTATCATTTTCATTGATCACAAAATCCAGGTACTTTGCTTTATTCTGACTTACCAACAGGTAAATCCCTTTATCCAGCTTGCGTTTTTTCTTAAATACATGAACTCCGTCTTTGGTTCGCATGCTGGTGTCTACCAGGTATTGTTTATCAAAAGTGTAAATGGCGAGATACATTACACTGTCTTTAGAACCCTTTACGTTGAACTTTATCTCGTAAG
>CBIHPU010000289.1:0-5353 GCA_966211935.1 uncultured bacterium
AAACCAGCTTATTTTTCCTTCTTTTAGTAAATGATCATTATGACTCGCTTCCATCACGTGGTGAGAAATCAGGAATGTAAATATTAAAAAGAAGGAAAGGAAAAAGTGCATGGTAAAATAAGCGGTCACAAGAAGGAGTGTATTTCCCGGGTGCAGGTAAAGAGGTATAATCAGGAACAGCAAAAGATTCAGCGCCTTTAACGCGAACAGATTTATCCATTCAACGCCAGGATGTTTATGAAATATAAGGTTCGCGTGCTTTTTAGTAAAGAACAAAACGAAATCTTTAATAAATATCCAGTTCAGCGAATAAAATAGGTAAAGAAAAAAAGCATAATAATGCTGGTAGGCATGAATTCTTTTCTTTTGAAATGAAGAAGATAATCTGATGATGGATGTTATTTGCAAATCGCCATCCGATTCAGGATCGTTGGGATATGGATGATGCGAATGAACGTGACGGATCTTCCATAAATAAGCATTTCCTCCTGCAAAAAAACAGATCAGATTAAAAATAAAATTATTCAATCTTTTGTTCGGGGTCAGGCAGCCGTGCGCAGCATCGTGTGCAAGCGCAAAGATCATCAGCAGCAATGCAACCGCGAATGCTATATAGCCGGTGAAAAATAGTGCAGGTGACTCTGAACCGTAAATCAATACAACACTGAATGTAAAAAACAAAAACATCAGGAATCTTCTCAGGTAAAGAGCCATATTACCAAAGCGGTTCACCTTTCTGTTCTTAAAATATTCAGTCGCGCTGTTTCTTATTTGTTTGAGTATTACTTCATGCTGCTCATTGAGGCAATACTTTTTAGCTTTTACTTTATACATTGTCCCATTTTTTTTAAAAATCGAAAATGAGCCTTTACTGTATGCCAGTAGGAATGTTCGTTATAAGGCAATCCAAATTCTTCAGCTGTTTGCCGGAAAACAGGAACCAGTTTTGGATAATGCGTATGACAAATTCCAGGCAGCAAATGATGAACAGTGTGGGCATTGAATCCTCCCAATAGCCAGTTCAATACTTTACTTTCCGGATTATAATCAACACAAGTAATCATTTGATGTACCACCCAACTGCGCGAAACTCCGGACCCAGCATCGTCGTGTTCCGCCTCATCAGAAACGTGGGAAACGCCAAGAGCAGCTACAATGATTATTGAAATAAAAAAATGATAGCAGAAAAAAATCAGAATTACATCAAGAAAAGAAAAAGGTGTGTACGCTACTGGCAGAACTATCATATAAATAAAATAAGCGGCTTTGATAGAATAATGAAGAATCCATTCTCTGACTGACAACCGGATTTTAATTGAATGTGCAGTTCGGCCAAATAATAAATTCAGTTCCCTGAAAACAACAAAATTCAAGGTGTACAACAGATAAAGAAAAGGAGCATAGAGGTGCTGATAGCGATGAAACGATTTCAATTCCTGAGAAGGATGGGATCGCACCAGCTTTGTGTCAACAACATCGATATCGCTTCCATGAATATTAGTGTAAATATGGTGCGATTCGTTATGATATTTTCTCCATACGTAATTATTATTTCCGAGTAGCGCAAAGGTCACATGATATAATAGAGCATTAATTTTTTTATCTCTGATTATCGTATTGTGCGCGGCATCATGCGAAATATTAAAAACGAGAAGAAGTACACTGCAACCCTGTAACAAATACCCAACAACTAATTGAAAATAATTATCCGTGGAAAAAATCAAACAATTCGCGCAAATAAAAACCAGGGAATAAATAAATAATTTCTTCCAAAGAGTAATAATTGCATATCTTTTTTCTCCGGAGACTTTTAAAGTTTCAGCAATCCGGAAATTCAGGGTCCTAAAAAATTCCTGTCCCCTATCATCCGCAAATTCTGGTCGTTTCATTTTTTCTTTTTTTAGATACCCAAAGATATCCGCAAGACAAGCGGTAAATGAAACGGATTTAGACAGTAAAAGAATTTACTTTTCGCGAATTCCGCATAAAAGACTCGACAAAAAAAATCCGGTTGCGGGTTTTACCACAACCGGAAATTCAATTTGCAGAAAAGACTAATCTCTAAAACATCATCTGAAATCCTGCACCAAGATTTACGCCCTTACCTTTAAGAGAGCCGGCATTTGTTTCGCGGTCGGATTTGGTACTGATGTCAAGCGAATTATAACTGAACATTGCATAACCGACCTTGAGATTAAAACCGAATTTTTTCTGTTCGCCAAAATAAAAACGCGGATTGGTATAAATAGTGAACATCGTTCCAAAATCTTTGATCATTCCTTCTTCACTATCATTACTTTTCCATTTGAAACTGCTGCCACCAAAAGAAACGCCAACCGGAAGGTCGAATTTCTCTTTTCTAACGAGGTGGGCATTTACCAATAAAGCAAAATCGAAACTCGATGACGTTGGAGTTGCACCGGTAGCGCTGTCAGGACGCGTGATATAACTTGCACCACCAACTTTCACACCTGCTCCCAGCCAAGGCAACACACCATATTCGCCCGACAAAGTATAAATATGCGAACCGGCCCCATCATTTTCAGTGGTGTCAGCAATCCTGCTGTAAACTTCTGTAGTGTAAACACCAAGATCATAATTCAGTCCAACTACAATTTTACCCTTATCAAATGATTGGGCAAAAGTGCCAAGAGAACAAATTACTGAGACAATAAACAAGATACGTTTCATGGTTTTTGTTTTTTAAATTATTAATCAATCTTTCCAACTATATAAAAATTCTTCAGACGTTTTCATTTCCGAATACATGATCTTATCTTCATTAACAAACGAAACCTTTTTCCTGAATTCACCAACCAGTTTCTCTATTTCAGGCGACGATTTTTTCGGACGCCTGAACTCAAGCGCCTGAGTCGCAGTAAACAATTCAATCGCCAGAACTCTACGCACATTAAGCGCAACACGCTTGCATTTAGTAGCGGCATTTGCTCCCATGCTTACGTGATCTTCCTGTCCGTTGCTACTCACAATCGAATCAATGCTTGCGGGTGTACAAAATTGTTTGCTTTGACTTACAATACTGGCCGCGGTGTATTGCGGAATCATGAACCCAGAATTAAGTCCCGGGTTTTTAACCAGGAAAGGTGGCAATCCGCGCTGGCCGGAAACCAGGAGATAAACTCTTCTCTCGGAAATAGAGCCGAGTTCGGCAAGCGCCATTGCAAGAAAATCAAGTGCAAGCGCGAGAGGTTGCCCGTGAAAATTCCCCCCTGAAAGCACTTCATCGTGTTCCGGGAAAATTGTAGGATTGTCTGTTACCGAATTAATTTCTGTTTCAATTACACTGCATGCATAAGAAATCGCGTCCCTGCTGGCGCCGTGAACCTGCGGCATACACCGGAATGAATACGGATCCTGCACATGCTGCTTTTCAGTATGAATAAGATCACTTTCGTTTAATAATTTAAAAATATTGCGCGCAGTTTCAATTTGTCCCTTATGCGGGCGAATTGTATGCAGATGAGAAACAAATGGTTCGATCCTTCCGTCAAATCCTTCCAAAGATATCGCACCGATAAAATCAGCCTGCTTTACAATCTGCCTGGCATGAAGGCAGCACCACGTGCCATAAGCCGACATGAATTGTGTTCCGTTAAGTAAGGCGAGTCCTTCTTTACTTTTTAAACGCAATGGCTTTAGCTTCAACTTAGAATGCAATTCTTTTGCAGAAACGCGTTCACCTTTATGGATCACTTCTCCGAATCCGATAAGTGGCAGGCAAAGATGCGCGAGCGGAGCAAGATCGCCTGAGGCCCCCAAAGAACCCTGCTCATATACAACAGGAATAATATCTTCATTGAAAAAATAAACAAGCCGCTCTATAGTTTCCGGCATTACCCCCGATTTTCCATAGGAAAGTCCCTGCACTTTCAATAACAGCATCAATTTTACAATAGCAGGATCAACTTCGTCACCAGTCCCGCACGCATGTGACATTACCAGGTTTTCCTGCAATTTCTCCAGATCAGAATCCGGTATTCTCACATTACATAAAGAACCAAAACCAGTGTTAATCCCATAAATAGGAGCGACAGATTTATTTATTTTATCTTCCAGGAACTTCCTGCATTCTGACACTGCTTTAACAGCGTTATCTGAAAGTTTAATTTTCTTCCCTTTGCTGATAACATCAGAAATCTCACTCAGCGTAAGCCTCTTCTCCGGATCAATTACCAAAAACTCCATAAATACAATTTGCATCTAATTTAAGTGGGAAAAAGTAAACACCGAAATGTTTTTTGTTACTTTTTTGGAGGACGAAAAAAAATGGGTTTCATCTGTTCAGTAAACTAAAAGAAATCCTAGTTACTGAAGAAGGTTCTGGAACTTTTGTCTTTGGAATTCCTTGTTACGATTTCTTTTACCGTCGTCAAATAGATTGCTGCTGAAAACCAGTTTAATTTCATGTGAACCCGAACTGGCAGAGCGGAGATGATTGGTCGTTATATCATAAGAATAAGTGAACTGATATTCGTTTTTGAAAGTATAACCAACGTGAAAGGCTACAGCGGTTTTAAAACGATAACCCGCACCAATAATAAATTGCTCCTGGATGTGAATGCGCAACGTATAATCTGCAAGTATAGGCGTATTGGGCACCATGGATGCGATAAATGAATTTTCCCAGATCATTGCAGTTGTTGCCTGCCAGTTATAACCAATTGCAAAATTGTAATGTGGGACCTGCTTGTATTTGGCAATTCTGATCGTGTCCTTTGGATAATACTCGAACGTAGATCCAACAAGGTTTAAAGCAGCGAATCCAAGATAAAAGCGGTCGTTGTAATACAACATTCCAACGCCCATGTTGGCTTTTTGTCTTCTGTCAGTAAAAGAAAAATCTATTGCATTGTCCTGCTGATATTGGGTTGTAATGCGAGAAGTAACATAACCTTGATTCTGGTAACTTCCACTCACTCCAAAACTAAGTTTGGCGTCAGAAAATTTTAAATGATACGCGAAAGCGCCAGTCGCATTCAGATAGGAAAATGGCCCAATTACATCATTGAAAACAAATCCACCGGCGCCAAGTGTACCATGTTTAAAGAATTTTCCATGCACACCAAGGCTCATTGTTTTTGGCGCTCCTTCAAATCCAACCCACTGATTTCGATAGCCGGCGCGCGCGTCAATTGTCTTACGGGTTCCGGCAACTGCGGGGTTCAGTAAAAATAATCCGCTGCGATACTGCGACCAGAATGGATATTGCTGACTGAATACCTCTGAGAAATTCAGCAATAGAAAAAACAAAAATAAATATGAACGCAGTGATAGATTCATGCGAGAAATAAGGAGCATGCTCCTATATGTGATTGTTGTTGTTTTTTACAAC
>CBIHPU010000290.1:0-5335 GCA_966211935.1 uncultured bacterium
ATTTTTCATTTTTGTTTTTTCTTTTTCCTTTTTAGAATTCCCCACAAGGCTGTTAAACCTAATGCTACAGTTACCGTTCCGATAGCCCAACGCTTAAAGGATTGTCGCTTTACCGCTCTAAAATCAATCAGCGTATATGTAAAACTGTTACCATATAAACTCATGTGCTTTTCACACAAACTCAAGAATTCCTTGAACTCATTGATGTTTGAAAACACTTGACATCCGGCTGAGTATTTATCTACTTGCTTAGTGATCCCATTCAAACTTGCACGGTGGATATTAATCCCATACATCCCTTTGCTCTTTGTGCCATTTTTAAAATCAAGTTTTGCATCTCTGTCATAATCTCGTATTACAGTTATTGGTTTTGATTGAACCAATGCTTTGTACTTCCCTTGATGCATTCCGATTCTATAAGCACCCTTGTATTGCCCTTGAGCTAAGATGGCTGTACCTTGAGGTTGCATTGGATTACGCAACCAAAATGTACCCGGATCGGTTGTTGCCTTGTAAACATGGTAATGCCATTTTAATGGGGCTACTTTGTAAAAGACATGAATCTCATCATCAAAACGATTAGGGATTGTATTCGGTGATCTAATCCCAACTATGTTTAATTGATTCGGTTTTGTGTAGAGTTCATATCCTTTGCTTCGTAGAATTCCTTTGATCTTCGATAGCAACATTATGCAGCGTTTCCTAAATCGGGTTCATACTCACTTAACCACTTCTTCACATCGAAACAAGGACAGGCTTTTTTCACGCCTGCAAAATCACGATGTCCCAACACTTGTGCATTTGGATATTTCTCAGTTAGAGAAACAATCAAATCAAACATGGAATGCTTTTGTGCATCTGTTCTGTTGTCTTGGGGTTTGCCATCCTTATCAATTCCACCGATGTAGGCAATGCTAATGCAATTTGAATTGTGAGCATAAACGCCATAGCTGTTTTTGCTTTCATCTAACAACTGAATTAAATTCCCTTGTCGTTGGATTAAGTAGTGGTAGCCCGGTGTATCACCCCAACCACGTTGCTCTTTCCAATAGCGTTTAATAGATTCAACGGTAGTTGTTGGAGGCGTTGCGGTACAATGCACCACGATATATTTAATGTTTCTAAGATTTTTCATTTTTAAATTCTTTAAAGGATTTTACTTGTTCTTTTTTAACCCTGAAAAGCTCTGTGCTATTCTTAGGAATAAAGTAAATCCAACCTTGATGTGTAAACTCCTTCTCGCCAAGCACAATATGCTTTGGTACTTTCAATTTAAAGTTGCCTTTGGATTTATAGATTTCTGTTTCAACAATCGAAACGATCTCATCTCCATGTTTTATGATTCCGGCAAATCCGCTTGCACCAACAAATGAGTTATAGGTGGATTCGTTAATTGATGTCGGCAACTTAGCCCTCACTAATGCTGCTTCAACCTCTTTTCCGAACATTCCATCTACTCCGTATTTTGGGAGGATGCTTGCTCCGTATTTTTTAACTAAGGCATTTTGAAGTTGTGTTACTCTGTTTCCTTTACTTCCTCTTTTTAAAGGGAAGCTGTCGTTTCTTGCAGGCGTAGTGTTTACGCTTGCAGTTTCTGTAAAGGAGGTTGTATCTTCTTCCTGATTCGCTTTCTTCTTTTTCCAGTAGTTCCATCCCAAGAAGCCAGCGACACCTGTTCCTAATACACTCAGTCCGATCAGGATTATTTTTCTTTTATTTTGTGTTTTGCTTTCCATTATCCCTTTGGTTTTGATAGTATTATTTTCAAGTAATCATTGTATTCCCACATCTCTAACTCACTTTTCAAATCGGTCATCATGTCTGTTGCGTATAGTTTCTTGTAAACTATTCCGGTCATGATAAATGCTTTTTGAGTTGGCATTTCATTAAAAACTGCTTTGATCGCTTCTTCATCTGTTCCCGGTATAAAACCGTATTCTTTATCAAAGGCTGCTTTTAAACGCTTTGCCCATCCGTCATACACTAAAGTTGGACTTGAAGGCTTACCGCCCGTTTTATCCGGCTTCTGTGCAATTATTTGAAGCATCTCATTGTACTCGGTTGTTTGCAACTCATCACTCATGTCCGTTATCATATTTGAGTTGTAGAGTTTTTTATAGGACTCCTGAACTTTGAGGAAAACTTGTTTACTTGGGATCTCCCTTAACGTGCTTCTTAACTTCTCGGTATCTGTTCCCCACCAACCATCATTGTCAAACGCCATTTTAATTTGCTTGGCGAAGGTTGCAGGTGTACCATCTTCAAAAGATTTCTTCTCTTCACGATTGGCGACTCCTTTTAAAACAAGTTTTCTCCCAAAGAAAATACCACCGCCCACAATCCCAATTCCTATAAGGGAATAGAGAAGTTTCTCTTTCAAGGTTAAATCATCTTTGGTGGTATTCTTTTTCATTTTAAACTCCTAATGCTTTTTTTGCTAATGCGGTTTTTACAGGATCGTTTTGTACGATGTCAGCAAGCTTCACTATTTCCTTAGTGCTTAACTTCTTTGCAATCGTGGTTAACGCTTTCATTTTTGAATCGGCTTCTGCTTCAGTAGTCGCTTCAATGGTTATTTCATAACTAAACTTTTTCATTTTCTGTTTTTATTTCTAATAGTTCAAATACTGTTTCGATGTTCTTTGGCTCTTCAACAAAGGATTGTAGGATGAGCATTATTTTATCAAGTTGTTCTTGATTGAAGTGCGACTCTAATTGTTTTAAGAATCCAAGCTGTGCTTTCATCTCTTCAGACATTCCATCTTCAACAGGTGTTTTCTTTTTAAACACAACTTCACTTTCAATTACTTCTGCTGTTCCGTTTTCTGTAGCTTCCTTTGCAATCAATCCTGCAAGCGCATCTCCACCGGGTAATTTGGCAACCCAATGTGGGTTTCGTTTTACCATTCCCTCTAAAACAATAGAGGCAACTTCGCCAAGATTAACATCACCTAAATGCAGCTTTTTACTTTTATACACATTGAGTTTTTCTTCTAACTCTTCGATGTAATCTTCTGCTTCGGTAAGTTTCTTTTGACAAGTTTCATAGTCACGTTTCATCAAATCATTTTGCCAACGCTCACGCTCCTGTGCCAAGGACTGATTGATTTTGTTTTCTAATTCAATACCGGAAAGCCCTTGTGGTTGTTGAACTTGTGGTGTTTGATTTTGAACAGGGTGTTCAATTGGTTTCTTTTTTTCGATGAAAAAAGTGAACTGCTGATAACGGTTTGAATTTTCAGTATTGTAAGTGAAAACTTTTACTGTCTCAGTCGAATCGTCAAGATAAACCTTGTGGTCATCGATGGATTCAATTCTATTGGTGCGAGGCACAACTTTTACATCGTCAACGTACACTTCAATATATTTCCCTTCGCCTTTGTCGACCATGTCGTGAAGCCACATTTTAAATTGGGAAAGCTTCACATCGTTATATGGATTGGTATGTTGCATTACTTTTACTTTTTAATTGTTTTGTTTTTTGGTATTACTTGAATGAATCTTAAGTGATTGATTCCGGATAAATAATTAGTGATCTGTATTTTACTTTGATGTTCGTATTGCATTTCATTGGTGGCACTTTCGCTCAAATCGAATATTCCTGTTTCGCTTTCAACTCTTACATTCTGCGCTTCCTCAACGAGGTAATAGAATTGAGTGTGTGCATCAATGGTCAGCTCTTCATTAGGTTGTAACACCAAGTGTCGGAAGCGGATAAAGTAATCTGACTTGTATCCTAATTCCTGCATCCTTCGTGGGATGTATTCTAAGGCAAGATTTATTGTCATTTTCTATTCCTCCACATTAATCCATACATAAACTTTAATCTCGTAGTTGATATCCGCCTTTAGCGTCTTACCCAAGGCATCTAAATACCATCCGTTAATGATTGTTGACTCTGCATCTACCTTCACAATTTCTTCTGTTCTTTTATTGCCATGAGTGAAATCATTTACCGTAAAACCTGCTTGAGAAAAATCTCCCCAATTCAAGTTGGCATCGTTTACAAAGACATCTGCTGCATAAAACCAATTCGCCTCTTCACAACTTTGCAGTTTCAACTCTCCGATTAATTGGTTTCTTTTAAAGAGTGCTTTTGGTTTCTCATCTCTTACTGCTCCTGATTCAACAGTTGAATAAGTCGCTTCAATAACCATCGCATCTGTTTTGGCTTCAGCTTTTGGTGCAGGTGCTTCAACAGTACCTTCCGTTCTGCTTATCAATCTTCCTCCGTATTCAACTCCAATGATAAATTTGGTGTCCTTGGGAAGCTTGACTTGAAAGTGTTTCCGTTCGCCTTGTCGTTTAATACTTATCGTTTTAATTATCACTCCTTCTTTCATCATAACTCATCCTCCATTTCACAGTCTAAGTACAAACTCACTCGGTAAGGCGTGAACACCGTTCTGCCATCATCCAAATCTTTGTAAGAGATTTGAACTCTGCCATTGCCGGGTGCAACACCACCCAAATCATAGTAGCGTTGTTTCGGTGCTACATTGATTCCTGACATTAACAATTTGCTTTCGTAGTTATCAGGAAAGAACTCTTCTTTATTTATTTCAATCTTCTGAGTTCCTCTGTAATACAATAGATCGTCCTTATCCGATGTAACCAACACCCCATGCACTTTCACAATGTTCTTCTCCAATTCAAAGGTTTCACTCACTGTTGAGTTCGCCACAAGAATTTTTATATCAAATCTTTTTTTCGTTGCTTTTAACATGGTATTGCTTTTTTAAAAGCCGGGAGATTGCTCTCCCGACTTATTAGGTTATTGATTAAGGAGTTGTAATAGTTCCGTGTAAACCAACATACAATTGGGTTTTTGGATCAAGTCCTTCCATTGAGCCTAACTCAACCGTGAACTCTAACAAGATATCATCGTGAATCAAGCGTGGATTCGCCAACTTGTAATATCCCAATGGAACGCTGTGCATGTTGGATGTTTTGAATGCTGCAACACTTGTTTCAGGAATGATGATCTTTTTGTTTGCTTTTAAGCTGAATTCTCCGTTTGCGATTGCAGGGAAATCTTCCAACTGAATAAACTTCGATCCCATTACTTTATCAGCAGTTGCATTTTCAGGGATGGATGCCAACAACACAATTCCGCTTACCAATAAGGCTTGGTTCTTTGGTAATTTTGCGTTGCTGATATTACGCAAGCCAACTTCTTTCACATCCTGAGTTTCAAATAACTTGATGGTTTTTGAATTCACAGGTTTGATGGAATACACAATGGTATCTGCCAAACGCAATTCTCCTTTTGCTAATGCACTTTTGATGTGCGCAGGTAACTCACGGAAATGTTTCTCCATTTCTGCACGAGAAC
>CBIHPU010000291.1:0-5331 GCA_966211935.1 uncultured bacterium
CAAACTCCAATCCCATGTTAAGATACTCTGTTTTACTACTGACTCTTATTTTTTGTTCTGATACAAAAAACAAAACATACCCTTGGCTTGAAAATTATGATAGGACAAACACAGTTTCAACGAGAATAAAAGTGCCTGATGGTTTCAAGCGTATTGATGTACAGGAAAATTCCTTTGAATGGTGGTTGCGAAATCTTCCTGTTAAACCTAATGGTACACCCGTAAAATTATGGAATGGAGAATTGAAATATGATCAGACGCTGCATGCCGCCGTTGTGGATATTGATTTCATTGGTAAAAATCTCCAGCAGTGCATCGACGCGATCATCAGATTGCGCGCTGAATATTTAATGATCGCAAATCGTGAAAAAGAAATTCAGTTCAGTTATTCGTGTTGCAATGAAAAACTTCCCTGGGAGAAATGGAAGCAAGGTTACAGAACTAAAATTACGGAAGCAAAGGGCCACGTTTCGTTTTCATGGGTAAAGACTACTTCGCCAGACAGCACGATGAAAAATTTTCGCGCATATCTGCACAACATTATGAATTATGCAGGCACTTTATCGCTGAGTCGTGATATGAAGAAAATAAAATCATCGGATGTAAAAATTGGTGATGCCTATGTTCATGGAGCGGCGCCCGGCAGCGGTCATGGTGTTTTGATTGTTGATATGGCTGTTTCACCATCCGGAAAAAAACTGATGCTCCTTGGACAAAGTTATAATCCTGCAGAAAACTTCAATATTATAAAAAGCAAAGGCAAGTATTCTCCCTGGTTCGAAGTTGATTTTGGGGAAAATTTAGTGCTTCCCGAATGGGTTTTTACTTCGGAACATGCGCGGAGGTTTGAGTAAATAGATGTTTCCTTCTATTCCCCTATGCACATAATAATATGTAGCTCAATGGCAAAACAAGTTTGGCGAAATTGGATTCTTTCCTGTAAAGACTTATAGAATTTCTGCTGAATATCACCGGTAATTACAAATTCAGTACCGGTAATTACAAAAGTATTTCAAGCATCAGTTTATCTGTTTTCTTCACATGGTATTTTCGATATCAATGAAGATTAAAGATAAAATCATTCCAGGTGTAATTTTTCCCGGACAGCCAGGAGGTGATACTGAGGCTTGCGATGACTTTTATTTTAAGTGATTGATATTTCTATCCCGCCCATCCGTCTCTGTCAAGACTTCTGTATTGCACAGCTTCAGCCACGTGATGTGTAAGAATTTTTTCCGACTCTTCCAGATCCGCAATTGTTCGTGACACTTTTAAAATTCTGTCGTAAGCTCTTGCGGATAATCCTAATTTTTCCATTGCGGTTTTCAGTATTGCATTTCCATCCGCATCAAGTCCGCAATAAAGACTTTGTTCGCGCGGTTTCATTTGCGCGTTGCAAAAAGTTCCTTCGCATCCGGCAAAACGCCTTTGCTGAATTTTTCTTGCGTTAATTACGCGGGTTCTTATATCTGCAGAAGTTTCTCCTTTGCGATGTTTGGATAATTCGGAAAAAGGAACAGGGGTAACTTCCACGTGAAGATCGATACGGTCAAGCAAGGGCCCAGAAATTTTGCTGAGGTATTTTTGCACGGTACCGGCGCCACAAACGCATTCTTTTTCCGGATGATTATAGTATCCGCAAGGACAGGGATTCATTGACGCGATAAGCATGAAGCTTGCCGGGTACTCAACGGAAATTTTGGAACGTGAAATAGTGACAAGGCGATCTTCGAGCGGCTGCCGCATTACTTCAAGCACAGAACGTTTGAATTCCGGCAATTCATCAAGAAACAAAACGCCGTTATGCGCCAAAGAAATTTCACCTGGTTTAGGATTTGTTCCACCACCAACTAGAGCGATATCGGAAATTGTATGATGAGGTGATCTGAATGGCCGCTGCGTGATCAATCCATTCTTTGCGGATTTGCCGGCTACGCTGTGAATTTTTGTGGTTTCGAGCGCCTCTTCAATAGAAAGCGGAGGTAGAATAGAAGGAATACGTTTAGATAACATTGTTTTCCCTGCGCCGGGCGGCCCAATCAGAATAACATTGTGACCGCCAGCTGCTGCAACCTCCAAAGCCCGCTTAATATTTTCCTGTCCCATCACTTCACTAAAATCACAATCACTTTCTTTCTGCGAATTGGAAAAATCTTCTTTGCTGGAAACCCGCGAGCGTTTCAATTGCAGTTTTTCATTGAAGAAATCAATTACCTGCATTATGTTTTCAACGCCGTATACAGCCAGTTCATTTACCACGGCAGCTTCTTTGGCATTTGCTATCGGCACAATTGCGCCCTTGAATCCGTCGCGCGCCGCTTTGATTGCCATTGGTAAAATGCCTTTCACCGGCCTGATCTCTCCATCTAATGCAAGTTCTCCCATTATAATAAACTCGTGAATTTTTTCTGAAGGAATTTGTTCTGTCGCTGCCAGCAACGCAACTGCAATTGTCAGATCATAGCACGAACCTTCTTTCTTAATATCTGCTGGAGCAAGATTAATTGTTATTCCTTTTAATGGAATTTTGTGACCATTATTTTTCAGAGCGGAATTAACCCGCTGCTGACTTTCCTTAACTGCATTATCCGGAAGCCCTACCATAGTGAAAAAAGCGCCATTGCTGATGTTGGCTTCAATTGTTATTTTGGTAGCGTTAATGCCATGTACGGCACATCCATAAGTTTTTACTAGCATGATGTTTGGCGTTAATAGATTTTCTTTATACTTTTAATTTCCTGTAGTGCATAAGCGAAAGTAATTGAAAAACAATGGCAGGGTTTATGCAGAGGGCCAAGAAAAACTTATCAACTCATGAAGAAAATTTACATTATTGGTTTTATTTTATGCGTGGCGGCTGTGTCCGCACAGACAAACGGAGGCAAAGGTGAAGATCTGAACTGTTACAACAAATGGGCGCAGAAATTTGATGAGCGCGGAGCTGAGGATGTGAATGACGGAATTTATGATGACATCATCATCACTGTAAGGCAGGGAAGTAAAGCAGATTGTTATAACGGAAAGGTTGTTGTGAAAGATAAAAAAGTTGTAATGATCTCCATGCTTCGCGAAGATGGAACTTATGATGAGTTGAAATGGAAATGGAAGAACGATTCAAAAAATATAACCGTCGCAAACGGCATCAGTACTTCTCTGATTACTTCCGATAATAAACTAGTCAACATTCTCTGGCCAAAGAAAATTAAGCCCAAAAAAGCCCCTTTTAAAAGAGCGCCAGAACCTGAAGACGATTAGTCGGATTAAATTTGAAACTTATCTACAGTAATTCCGTTTTAGTCGAATTAATTTGTTTCCCAATTACTTTCATTGAACCTATTGACTCTTAAGGGATTATTAACTATTTTTAAGTCTTTTAACCTAAACCCTTAAGCCACATGAAGAAAGTCCACCTTCATTTTGCCTTTTGTTTACTCTTTTCTGGTCTGGTGTGCGCGCAGAATACAACTGCAAATCCAACTAAAAAGAAAGAGCATTACAGAATAATCAATAACGGAAATGAAGACCCGCTTTGGGTTGAAAAAGCCATGTACCATGCAAACATTGATTCATTGAGATATGTGCATGAAAGGCGAAGATTGCAGATAGAAGGGAGCACCCTTGTACTTGAGCTTTACTCAGCGGATGAATTACTCGCTGAATACAAAAAGCCTGTTTCCGCACTTAATATATCAGATCCCGCAAAAGCCCGGAAATACAAGCTCCGTTTGAATAACGGAATGTTTACAGTAGTACCGGTTAAATAACACTTTTTTTACTTTACTTTTCTTAATTACATGAAAAAGAATTACCAAGTGAAATTCGCAATTATTCTTGCCGGAATCTTTGCATTTATTCTGACCGGTTCATTAAGCGCCCAGAATTACAATATGGGTTCAGGCACCATCAACACCTGTGGCGGAACGTTTTACGATCCAGGAGGAACCGGTAACTATGGAAACAGTCAGAGTTTTACCCAGACCATCTGTTCCAATAACGGCCAGCCGATATTCCTTCAGTTTACATCGTTTCAGCTGGAGTCAGGCTTTGATAACCTGGTTATTTACAACGGCCCTAATACCGGTTCTCCGTTAATAGGATCCTATACTGGAACTACCTCTCCAGGTTCGATACAGGGAACAGGAACCTGTATCACTCTCGTTTTTACATCCGATGGCTCGGTTGTCTATTCGGGCTGGACTGCTACAATAGGGTGCGGAACTGTTCCTCCTCCCCCTCCTCCTCCTTATGTTCAGGACTGTAACGTCGGCGATCCTTTTTGTACAGGTACAACATATAACTTTCCAAATAATACAAACGTGCCGTCTTACGGTGGTGGTGGTGTATTTGGTTGCCTTGGTTCAACTCCAAACCCTGTTTGGTATTACCTTCAGATTGCAAATAGTGGAAATATTAATATTGGAATAAGCCAGACAAACACTGGGGGCGTAGGCATCGATGTGGATTTCGTTTTGTGGGGACCCTTTACATCTCTAGCCAACGGCTGTCCTGCTTTATCTTCTACCAATATTGAGTCATGCAGTTATTCCGGCTCCGCAACTGAAACAGCAACCATAACTGGAGCTGTAACCGGAGAGTTTTACGTACTTCTTCTTACAAATTTTTCTAATCAGGCTGGAAATATTACCTTCTCTCAAACAAGCGGAACCGGATCAACCAACTGTAATATCTTATGTGGTATTACCTCAATGACGGGACCACCAGGGGCCTGTAATCCGGCCACCAATACGTTTAATGCGACCGGGAACATCCAAACATATGCTCCGCCAACAAGTGGTACACTTATCATTTCAAGCAGCTGTGGAGGCAGCACAACTATAAATCCTCCATTCGGAACTTCAACCAACTATACAGTAACAAATATTCCTGCCGGCAGTGGTACGTGTACTTTAACTGCAGTTTATAGCGCAGATCCAACATGTACCTATACGGTTGCAATTACTGCTCCGCCGCCTTGCACATCATGTACAGCGACAGCTACCAATGGCGGCCCATATTGTCCGGGTCAAACAATTCAGCTTAACGCTACGGGAGGTGGTACTTATTTATGGAGCGGACCGGGAGGATTTACATCAAACCTGCAAAATCCAACACGACCTGGCGCGACAACAGCAATGAGTGGTATTTACACCGTTACCGTAGTTAATGGTACTGCAACCTGTACCGCAACAACATCAGTTACGGTAAATCCTGCGCCGACACCAACAGCATCTAACGCCGGGCCATATTGTCCGGGTCAAACAATTTCACTTACTGCAACCGGAGGCGGAACATATAGCTGGAGCGGCCCGGGTGGATTCACTTCTACTCTTG
>CBIHPU010000292.1:0-5327 GCA_966211935.1 uncultured bacterium
CAGGTCGTTCAGCAAAACTGTGATGGTTTCATTTTTTGATGAGAACCAAAAGAAGATTGAGGAATTTAAATTTGGATATCTTACACCGGAAGAAATATTTCAGTGGATTGATGAAGGAAAAGACATCAATATCAGCGGCGCGTATATCAATAATTTTTCTTTAACCAATTATAGGGTTGAAAAAGGTTTTGACGACAGCGTCTACATAAAACTGAACAATTTAAATGCTAAGAAAACTTTTTTTGACAGCGATGTGAAGACTGATTTTTCCTTTTCAGAATTTGTAGGCTCCAAAACTATTTTTGAAGCATGTATTTTTGGAAACGGTGGCGCAGATTTTAATCATTCAAATTTCGGAGAAGGAGACGTAACTTTCAAAAAAGCAAAATTTGGAAGTGGAATAATCAACTTCCAGTTTGCTAAATTTGGAACGGGAGGGATTATTTTTCACAAGGCCTGTTTTGGTAATGGTAATGTTTTCATTGTGAGCACAGATTTTAGCCAGGGTAATGTTGATTTCAAAAACACAATATGGGGCAACGGAAACATTGATTTTAAATTTGCAAAATTTTCCGATGGCGATGTCACTTTCGAAAAAGCTCAGTTCGGTAATGGAAAAAAAGACTTTAAAAATTTAGAATTCGGTGGAGGGAAAATCGATTTCCGGAGGGTAAGTTTTAGTGATGGCGATGTATCATTTGCAGGCGTTGAATTTGGAACAGGGAAGGTGAGTTTCAGAAGCTCCACGTTTGGCACAGGTGAAATTTCATTCGATGAAGCAGATTTCGGCATGGGCGAGGTACAGTTTGATCAGGTTGATTTCGGAGATGGCAAGGTTAGCTTTTCTACTGCTAAAGGCGACATTTTTTCATTTAAAAACTGTCCGCTCAACGCTTATTTCGACCTAAGATTCTCGCAATGCAATAAAATAGATCTTTCCAACACTGTAGTTCGTGACATTCTTGACATGATGCCCCAGGATGAGTCTGTTCATATTAAAGAAATGATTATATCGGGAATGCGAATTCTGGGAAGAATATTCATTGACTGGAGAAGAAACAATGTATATGAGATGATTGCACTTCAGAAGGAAACTACTCTATTTCAGAAAGCCGAACAGTTCAGAATTTTGAAAGAAAATTTCCGGAACAACGGACAATATGATGATGAGGATTCCAGTTATATTGAGTTCAAACGCTTTGAGGCAAAAGCGATACTGAATGAACAACGAAAAAAAGGAGGGGTTCAGAAAATAACCGGATACACTGTGTATGGATTTCATAAATATGTATTTGATTTCATCGGACACTACGCAACCAACCCTATGCGGGTAGTATTCAACATGCTAATTACATTTTCGTTTTTCAGCCTTATTTATTTTTTTGTTACAGAATATTTTCCTTCATGGGGAACCGTAGCAACTACATTACCTCCTGAATACTATCATCTTCACGACTTCTGGAATTGCTTTTATTACAGTGCTATTACTTTTTTTACAATAGGATACGGAGATTATTTTGCTGAAGGCTACCTTAAACCGGTAGCTGCTTTTGAAGGTTTTACCGGTGTATTTCTTATGAGTTATTTTACAGTTGCTTTCGTTAGAAAAATCTTACGTTAGAACATCAATTTTTATTATATTGCCTATTCAATTACTACTTAAATGGAAGCAGCGGAAAATATAAATAACCAGCAAAACGCAGAACGAGCTCAGATAGAAAAACACGACGATAAAAAATCAATTGATCACAAACATAAAGAAGAACCGTTCCATTTAAAAACGTTCGTCAAAGATTCAATTACAATAATTGTTGGTGTTTTCTGCGCAGTTATTGGTCTTGAATATTTCATCGTACCTAACAATCTGCTGGACGGAGGCGTTACCGGAATTTCGCTTCTGATGCACATTATCACCAAGTGGGACGTTTCAATTTTCATCTTTGTAATCAATCTTCCGTTTATTTTTATGGGTTACCGTCAGGTTGGAAAAATGTTCGCTCTTAAGACATTTCTTGCAATCCTGACTTTATCTGCGGTCATACTTATTCTCCATTCGTTCCATCCGGAACCGGTAACAAAGGACAAATTATTAATAGCGGTTTTCGGAGGTTTCTTTCTAGGTGCGGGAATCGGATTCGCGATGCGCGGTGGCTGCGTGCTGGATGGCACTGAAGTTCTTGCTCTCTACCTGACACGTAAAACAAGTTTGCAGGTTGGTGAAATAATTCTGCTGATTAATATCCTGATCTTTATTATTGCCGCCATTATCGTTGATATACAAACTTCACTCTATTCTATTCTAACGTATATGGCCGCGTCAAAAACTGTAGACTTTCTCACCAATGGTCTCGAAGAGTACACTGGAGTTATGATCATCAGCGAAGAAAGTGACAAGATAAGGAAACAGATAATTCAGCAACTGGGCCGGGGGGTCACTATTTACAGCGGCAAGCGTGGATTGCGCGGAAAAAAAGCACAGGATAGCGGATTAAACAACCGTGATATTCTATACACGGTGGTTACGAAACTGGAACTTACCAAGGTTAGAAAAATTGTGGATGAAATTGACCCGACCAGCTTCATGACCACAAACAGTATAAGCAGCGTTAAAGGCGGAATGGTAAAAGCCAGGAAGCTGCACTAAGAAGTTAAAGTGAATCTGTTATTTATTAGAAGTAACGTTTCTTTACCATTCCTCCTTTGATATCTTTAATGCTTGTCATTACAACAAAAGCGGAAGGATCTATCTCTTCAATTTCAGTCTGCAGTTTAGCCAGTTCAAGACGCGAAATAACCGTATAAACTATATGTGTCTCATCCAGAGAGTCTCCTCGTTTTCCATATCCTTTCAATCCGCTATAAATAGTTACTCCTCTTCCCATTTTCTCAATTATACAAAGTCGGATTTTTTCACTCTCCTGAGAAACAATTGTTACTCCAATGTATTCTTCCAGCCCAGAAACAATCACGTCAACTGTTTTGGAAGCAACAAGGTAAGTAACCATTGAGTACAACGCAGTCATTGTAGAAAGAAAGTATGCAGCTACAAAAAAGATACACAGATTGAAAATAAGAATTACGTCACCTACGGTAAGCCCTGTCTTTTTACTTAAGTAAAGTGCCATTATCTCAGTGCCGTCAAGCACAGCGCCTCCGCGAATTGACAATCCGATGCCTGCCCCAATGAAAACACCACCAAAAACGGCAACAAGAAATTTATCATCCGTAACCACCGGAAATTTAAACAGCATTAAAGCCAGGGCAAGAGCGCAAATTGCCAAAAGCGCTTTTAATGCAAATGTAACCCCCACTTGCTTGTAACCTAATAATAGAAAGGGTACGTTAATAACAACAATTAATCCGGACAAAGAAATTCCGGTAAGCGCATTGGTAAGCAGGGATATCCCGGTAACACCGCCGTCAATAAAATCTGCAGGTAAAATAAATGACTGCAAACCAAATACTGCTGATAACACCCCGAGAAAAATAAAAACAAACTCCCTGATTGACTTCACCGTCTTTCTCAAGCTCTTTCTGGGATCAGGAACGCTGGGCTGGCTTTTATTTGATTTTGCTGAGCGGCTTAATAGAAATTGATGAAATATAGAATTCATACCAACGCTGAAATTATTGTTTTTTTAACGGCAAAAAAAAATATCACTCCAAATCATCTTAGAATTTACTCCATTAACAACGAAAAACTTGAACGCAAAAAAACACTACATTAAAAACTGTATGATAATGACGCAGTAAAAAAATAGCTTTCACCGGAAGGCGCATTCTGAAGCATAAAAATTTTGTCTTTGCTGTTTAAAGCTCTGGCTTCCAGTCTAACTATAACACTTTCATCAGGATAATAATCGTAATTTATTGAATACCCCGCCGTCTGAAATCCATTAGGTGTTCCGGTCACAATAATAACACCTTTCTCGTCATTAAAATATTCTCCGCGCAACGAAATTCTGTTTTTACTGTTTAATTTGTAATGTATTATCAATGTTGGGCTATACCAAAAATTATATCCTGTTGAATCCATTGCTTTCTGCTCCACTCCAATGTCGAATCCCGCAAGGGCACCAAACTTTTCCGAAAACTGCATAACGGCATAAACGTCATTGAAGTACCTCCATTGTTTTGCTGTGTCCGGTTTTTCATTCCCAACAAAAGTGCTCCAGTTAAGAGTAAAGTTCTTATTCTGTTTGAAAACAAATTGTGTGCCTGCCGCGGGCGTCTGGTTATAGTCCAACCGCTGAATATGCTGCCATCCGTTCAGAAATAAACCAGCAATTTGAAATTTTTCATTTTTACTCGTATAGGTAAGCTTTACACCTGACTCATAATATGGCGAATTCTCAGCAAACAGGCTCCGCGTTAGCGTAAAATTATCTTTCCCAACAGCACTTTCAAATCCCAAATGCGATCCCATTACTCCGGCATCAATCCATAAATTATTAGTTTCTGATATTTTGATACCAACATTTCCTTCCAACAAATGCTGAAACACCGGATGTTCCGACGATAGATTGTACTGCGAATAAGTTCCGACCATTAATGCAAGATTACCACGCACTTTTTCTTTATTGTAATTAGCTTTAATGTATCCTAAATTTACATTAACCTCGTTATGACGTGTAAAATTGTATAAAAATGAAGGAAGCTGATGGGAAGCTGGCTTGCCTAAATCATATGTATAATAAACTTCAGCGTAACCACTTAATGTTAACGGAGTCTTTTTTAATGAATCCTGTGCAGGAATAAATAAAGGAATTAAAAGCAGAAATAAGAAATTTCTATTCATGTCTTTTTTTAATGGCCAGGTTAGAAGATTTTATTTAGAGTCGACTTCCTCTTCCAGGTCAATGAGAGGTTTTTGAGTCATCTCTTTTCTGCTTCTGCGTTTATCTATGGAAAGAAGAATTGCCGGCAACAGGATCAGGTTCGTGCACATAGAAACAAGCAAGGTTATTGACAGCAAGATTCCAAGCGCTGCTGTTCCACCGAAACTTGACGCAGAGAAAATAGCAAATCCGCAAAATAAAATTACCGCGGTGTAGATCATACTCAAACCGGTTTCATGTATTGCAATGGAGATTGAATCTTTCACGCTCAATACTTTTCTCTTTAATTCCTGGCGATATTTTGTAAGAAAATAAATTGTGCCGTCTGAAGATATACCGAATGCGATACTGAAAATTAAAATGGTTGAGGGTTTAAAACGTATATCTAAAAATCCCATGATACCTGCAGTAACAACAAGCGGAATCAGCACAGGAAGTTTTGAAAGCAGAATGATGCGAAGTGACCGGAACAAAGCAAGACCAACCAGC
>CBIHPU010000293.1:0-5321 GCA_966211935.1 uncultured bacterium
GAAAATAAAAAATTACTATAACAATAACATGTTTAATGGCGCCTGCATCTCCGCTGACAAAAATATTTTAATTCTTACAATAGAGCGCAATGATAGTAAAGGAGAAAAAGATCTGTATGTAAGTTTTCGTAATGCTGACAGTTCTTTTTCCGAACCAATGAATCTGGGCGTTGTAGTAAATTCTGCCGGTGGCGAGTTCGGACCATATCTTGCTCCCGACGGAAAGACGCTGTATTTTGCGAGTGATGGTCACCCGGGTTATGGCGAAGCGGATATTTTTGTAGCGAAGCGATTGGATAATACCTGGAAGAACTGGAGTGTTCCGCAAAATTTAGGTCCTAAGGTAAATACGAAATATTGGGACGGATACATTTCAATTTCTGCAGCCGCAGATTACGCTTACATATCTTCAACATTGCATGGAAGAACGGATCTGGATTGTTACAGAATAAAATTACCGAATACTTCAGGACCTGATCCTGTTGTTTTGTTGCATGGAAAAGTTTTTAATGAAAAAACAAAGATTGTGCTGGATGCCGCAATTAAACTTGTTGACGCTTCAGATGGTAGCATAGTTAAAGAACTTGACGCGGCATATGCAACAGGCGAATACAGTATTATTATTGATAAGCCGGGGAAGTATCATATATTATCGCGTCGTGATGGATTTATTTCCATTAATAAAACGGTGGAAGTTCAACAGGTGAAAGAATATAAGGAGGTGAAGCTCGATATGTTTTTAACTCCGCTCGAAAAAGGCGCGACGCTGATATTGAATAATATTTTCTTTCCGCCAAATGAGTTTGTTTTGTTGTCTGAATCTTATGATGAGCTTGGTAAGCTTATAAAGATCATGAAAGAAAATCCTTCAGTTAAAATTCAGGTGAGTGGACATACTTCGCAGAACAATGAAGGTGAAAAGTTCAACGTGGAGCTGAGCACTAACCGCGCACTTGCGGTGAAGAATTATCTTGTTGAGAACGGTGTGGATGAAGCACGCGTGCAGTTCATGGGTTATGGGTGTTCTAAGCCGATTTATTTGGAGGTGGATGAAGAACACCAGGCACTGAACAGGAGAGTGGAGATTACTGTGTTATCTAAATAAATGGTTACAATTAATTTAATTATTTCCCCGCGCAGCCTGGTTGTGGATCCGCATGCGGACGCTCTCCAATTTGAATTTCGCTCTCACTTGTTTCCTGCTGTACGCTGTTGCTGAACAGTATGGAATGAATTGCAGAAATTAAAGTTTTCATATTAATAAGTTTAAATCAGATCAAACAATAAAAAGCAGAATCACTTTCCGGTTGGTGGGGCTTTCTTTACATAATAACACTAAAATGTAACAGCCACTCTAAACTTCCGGTCAAGTTTCTTATCCCGGTTTACGCAGGTTATTAGTTAAGGTTTACGCCGATTTGCAATTGGTCTGCCGCGCTTTATACCCGGTTAATTTCGATTGGCTTTGAGCACAAACTTTTCTGGATTCTACATTTCTTACCTTCGTTTAAAATTTTTAACATGAATATTACAATATGCGGATGTGGAAATATGGGACTTGTTTATGCCCGTGCATTTTTGCGGTACAACCTTGTGAAAAAAGAAAATCTTTTACTGATTGAAAAAAGCGAGCAACGTAAAGATGTGTTTCAGAAACTTGACATAGGAAAAGTCGTTACACTTAAAGATCCCGAAATTCGTAAAAGCGATCTTATCATTATCGCTGTTAAGCCCCAGGATTTTGATGAGCTTGCTGTTGGATTATCTGAACAGATCTCATCTTCCGCGATTGTGTTGTCGATTATGGCGGGAAAACGTATTGAATCTATTGCATCAAAATTAAAGCATGATAAAATTGTTCGCGCAATGCCGAACTCGCCTGTTGAACTTGGAATGGGAATGACAGGATTCAGCGTAAGTAAAAGTATTTCGGGTGAGCAGATCCGCAAAGTTGAAAATCTTTTAGGGATAACGGGACGCACAATTTATTTTGAGAATGAAGAGTTACTTGATGGCGTTACAGCTTTGAGCGGAAGCGGTCCGGCTTATTTTTATTACCTGGTAAAACACATGATTGATGCAGGAAAGGAACTTGGATTTGATGAATCTGTTTCTGCAACACTTGTAAAGCAGACCATGCTGGGTGCATATCATTTAATAAACAATGCTGATAAATCTCTTGATGATCTGATTAAAACCGTTGCAAGCAAAGGAGGTACAACCGAGGCCGCGTTGAAAACCTTTGAAGCCAATGGCGTAGGAAAGTTCCTTGCAGAAGGAATTAAGAATGCTGAAAAGAGAGCGAGAGAATTGTCTGCCTGAATTTATTTTTGAATAACTATCTTCTTTGAAGTCAGTTGTTCATTGCCGTCCATTATCCTGACAAGATAAATTCCATTTTCCAGTCCGCTCACGTCAAACGATTGTGTCAACGATCCTTCGTTTATTTGAAAACTGAATGATTTCTTTCCGTTCAGATCGTAGCACTCAATCACCTGATTTTTTTCAGCGGGGTTTTTGTATCGCAACTTTATCTCACCGGTAGCGGCATTAGAAAAAACAGAGATTCCGTTAGCATCTGGATAATTTAGACCGGTTGCCATATTACTGCGGAAACTGTAAGCTTCCAGAAAAACGCCGGTATCAAAAATCTCGTCTGCCGCATCAGCAACTCCAATTTTAAAATGATAAGTGCTGTTTGGAGTAACCGCGGTAACGGATGTCAGATTGAGTGTAAATCCATCGAAAGCGCAATATTGTCCCGTTGGATTCATATTATCGTAATAAAAGGAGGCATTGTTTAAATTATTTACATTATTGATTGCCACCGGCGTAGTGCTTCCAGGAACATATGCAATATTGGTGTTATTGTATCCTCCGGGTCCAGTAAGAAAAATGCCAAATACATCATTAAATCCAGCACCAACAAATTCCGGGTACTCTTCAGATCCAAAAGTAAAATTGAAAAGAAGTGTATCACCCAATGGCACACAATCAAATTCAAGTATGCACGCGTCATAAACGCTGGTGCCACTTAAAGTTGCAAGGTCCGCATCACCAGGACGACCAAAAGCAGTTGACGAGAAAGTTCCCGCGTTATTTGCAAGATCATTTGCTTTTCCGGTGGAAAGAAGCATTCCGTTCAGGTTTGGTAATTCGCTTACACCTGAAAATTGCGCGACAGCGGACGAATCACAATTGTAAACAAGATTTGAGATGGATGTTCCAAAACCCTGCAGCAATGTAGCGATCTGGTTGAAATCAAGACTATCAGTAATTATGAGCTGAGCTTTTACCGGAACGCAGAAGGTAAAAAAAGCGGCTGTTAAGGAGAGTAAAGATTTTTTCATTGGTGAAGTTTGGATAACTAAATTTAGAAAAATGATCTTGAAAAGCAATGCTGTTTCTCGATATGAGTTTAATTTATACTTTCGAATTACACTATATCTTCCGGCAATTTGGTTTTTGCCTTCATTACCCTCGCGAATTTTACTATATTTAAAAAACAGATTCAATCAGGCATGATCAGATACCTCATAATCCGTAATTTTTTCTTTCATCAATGGTTTTAACAGTTTGGAAACGTATTGTTCGGATTGGTTTTGACCCTTCTCAAAGTCACCAGTTTACTGAGAAGCTGCAGAATAGGAATGTGTTATGCCTTTTATGTGCTGTTTTTTCCTGTTTTTATGTTTGTTTTTTTCTGGTCAGGCAATTATTTCTTCCATTCTTTGCAATTTCAATTGGAATTTTACTTTTCACGTGGTCCATTTACCTTAATCATTTAAGAAAATACCTCTGGTCCAGCGTAATTGTACTGATCAATACTAATTACTGTGTTTTGTTTTTCTCTCTGTATTTAGGATTTGATTCCGGAATACACCTCTATCTCTTTACGTCTCCGCTGATCGTGTTATCGTTGTTTTTTCCAAACAATAACCGGTTCATTTATCTCGCCGTACTCAGTTATATTATAAATTTCTTCATTATAATTGTCGCTGCAAAGCAATTTTCTTTCAGTTATCTGGATCTTACGAAAGAAGAGTCAAGCCTGCTTTATACCTTGAATTTTATTTTCACTCTTCTTATCATCGTTTCCCTTTCGCTTTATCTCTTATATAATTCTGAGAAGATTAATTTTCTCATCTTTAGCAAGAACAAAGAGCTTTCGCGTGAAATTGAATTAAGGGTTGATGCTGAGAAGAAAGCGCTAAATGTATTAAAGGAACGAGAAACATTACTGGCTGAAGTGCATCACAGGGTTAAAAACAATTTAGCGTTGATTTCCGGATTGTTGAATCTACAATTTGATAATGTAACTAATGAAGAAAGTAAAATAGCATTCAATAAAGCAAAGGAACGGATCTACTCAATGGCCCTTGTACACAACCAGATTTATAAGAGTAATTATCTGGACGAGCTCGAATTTTCAAAATACATAAAGGATGTGGTTGCTTATTACCAATCGCAAATGGGCAGTACTGAGTCGATACTGATTATGCAAAAAACTGAGATAGTTTTTCTTGATGTTAATACCGCTATTCCATGTGCGTTGATCTTAAATGAATTATTAAGTAATTCAGTGACTCATGCTTTTAAAAATATCAGACATGGTGTAATTGAAATCGGTTTAAAAAAGGAAGGTGATATGGTCAGTTTCTGGATTTCTGATTCTGGGTTTGGCATGACGAAAACTAAACTTTATGGAAACAGCATCGGGATGAATATTTTGCATGCACTGATCGAGCAATTGGACGCGGCACTCACTTTCGAAAATAAAAACGGGAGCAGATTTTTAATCCGGTTTCCCTATGAACACGTAAAATAAAATTTCGAATAATGGGTTTGAATATTAATAAAGATTCTCGTTTAGATTAACCATAAAATTTAATAGTAAACTTTTACATTATGAAATTAGTTTTATTTTGTTTGACCATGATCCTGACTGCAAGAAATGTTTCAGCTCAGTTTGTTGCAAAAATGGAAGTCAAAGAAGAAATTCCTGGAATCTGTGATAAGAATGAAGTGTATGCGCTTTTTCCAATGTTCGAAGGACAGAAAGAAGCAAAGTGCTCTGTAAGTAAAGAAGAGATTTTAAAGCGATTGAATGCTGAAGTAACTTTTATAAAGGATAATCCGAAATACAAAGATGAAGGGATGATGAGCCTGATAATAAACTGCGAAGGAGAGGTAGTTAAATGTGAGATGGATAACAAAACAAAGAATGCTGAACTTGATAAACAGATAGAAGCTGTGTTCAAATCACTGACAAAGTGGGAGCCCGGAACTCTGAATGGAAAAAAAGTTGATAGTTCAAAGCT
>CBIHPU010000294.1:0-5319 GCA_966211935.1 uncultured bacterium
GGGCCTTACGACTAAAGAGGCCGACAACAGGAAATACGATAAACTGAATGTTTTCGAGATCTTCAACCTGCCGAATGGATTTCGCGTGTGGCCCTCGTTTTTATTTTCTGTAAAGTTTGGGTGGAAGATGTTTTAGCGCGATAATTGCTTTGAACATCATTGAATTAATGACAACTGAAACCTACAAGCTTGAACCTGAAACAAATGATTTCGGTCATTAATTGTGAGTGTGAAATAAACGTAATTTTAAATTTTAGGACTCCTATCTACAATAGCTTTTTATTGTTACGTATTTTTTGATCAAAGCTAATATCATATGAAAAAGATCTTTTACCTGCTCATACTTTGTTGTTTATTGCCTGAGTTAAAAGCCCAGATTATTTGCGGTGACACTTCCGGAGCAGTCAATTACTTTAATTTTGTTCCGGATATTACTGTTACCGATTCTACCAAAGTGGATTTGGACAATGACAGTATTCCGGATATTGTGATGGTGTCATATGCTTCCGGATCGATGTATCACGTTGATGGATGGAATATAACAGCTCTGAATCCGAATCTTGAATTCTGTGTTCGATCCAATTCACTGTTATATGTGGATAGCATATCATTAGACTCAATAATCGATGGACAGCGAACATGGTTGAATGGAAGCTTTAGATTAACCCGTTATGAATCTTATCCGGTGGGTAATCCTCCCATTTTTACGCAGGTGTATGCCGGTTATTACTGGCCGCCGTTAGATCACTATATGGGTGTTCGCTTCAATAATCCCGGCGATACGCTTTACGGATGGATCTTGTGGGGTAACGGGCATTCCGTAATTAAATCATACGCGTTCCAGAGTTCTACAGTTTCCACTGGTCAGAGTCAATTACCAGGTTCTTCGGTTACATTATTTCCAAATCCTTGCAGCAATAATATTACGATTGAAACAAATTTCGAAAATGATCTGCGTGAAATAAAACTTTTTGATATAAGCGGTAAATTATTAATGGTAAAAAACTCATACGGCAAGACTGCTGAATTGAATGTAGCTGATGTGCCTAATGGAATTTATTTTGTTAAGGTGCTTACGTTACAAGGAACGCTCACAAAACGAGTTGTTATCTTGAAATAGAAGTCATCAATCAATATGTTTTGAGTACAATTGCTACTGAAGTCTTCACTCTTTAATCACCGCAACACACGTCCTCCTGTTCTTCGCTTTTCCTTGTTCCGAATTATTATCTGCAACTGGTTTGGTGTCTCCATAACCTTTCGCAATTAATCTGCCGGTTTCAATTCCTTTTTTCACTAGATAATTTACGACCGCCTGCGCTCGCTCCTGCGATAATTTTAAATTGTCTTCAGGTTTGCCAACGTTATCGGTATGACCCTGTAATTCTATTACCATCGTGTTTTTTATTTTCATGAACTCTGCAAGCTGATCGAGTTGTTTGAACGATGCTGGTTTCAATGAGGATTTTCCGCTCTCAAATAATACATTTTCCAACGTGAAATTCTTTGGCGGATCAATTTCTATCTCCACCTGATAAGTCGCGTCGGCGTCGCCGGGAATTTCTATCTCGGTATAATTCATATCCACTGTAAAGTTTTTGTACTTTAAACTGTATTTACTTGCAACGGGTACAAGCACTTTAAATAGTCCTTTTTCATCTGTGGTTATCGTTATGGCCTTGTTGGTTTTTGTATCCACAAACAAAATAATGTCTTTCTTCAATGGTTTTTTGTTGAAGTCCGTTACGCTGCCGTGTATAAGAGCGTGTTTTGCGTCAGGACTTAAATTCTGTGTGAATGAATTGCCCGCGAAAATCAGAATTAGAAAGAGAAGGAATTTCTTCATGGTCTTTTTCTTTATAATTCTGGTTGATTAAAAAGATACAGGACAAAATAAAAAAAGCGCACAAAGGCGCCTTTAATAAAATGTATTTCTTGTTGAATAAAAATTAATGTTTTTCGTTAGTTGGATTTGTTGCAGGTGCGGTATTCCCTTCCTGTTTCTGCCCCGTAAACTTCCTGAAGTTCCAGGTGAAAGTTAGCATGTAGTAACGCTGCAAAACTTTGGTCTGCGTGTCTTCAACATAAGTTTCTGTAACAGATCGGCTGACGCTGTTGTTCTGTTTCAACGCATCGTACACGCTTAGTTTTAATTCTCCTGCATTATTTTTTAAAAATTTCCACGCTACAGAATTGTTCCATAAAGCAAACTCCTGTGTAAAATCACTTTGCAGTCCGTCATAATAAGTATAAACCACATCAGTTGCCAAATGAAAAGTTTTCCAGAAGTTCCAGTTCAGTTTTGCGCTGCTTGTATGGAATAAATAATTATTGTTGCTGGCAGTTTGTAATGTATTCTTAACCACGTTATAGTTTCCGTTCCACATCAGTGTGAAATCAAGTTTTTCGCTGATGTTGCTTGCAATAACGATTCCGGTATTGAAGTTGGTTGTTGTGGCAATATTTTTTTGATAATTGATAAGACCGGGAAGGTTGGAATAAGAACCGCCTAAGTTCAGATTTAACGTGCTCTTCAAAACTTTTACAGGCGTGGAGAAAGTTGAAAAACCTCTCACCATCCAGTTGCCGTTTAAGTTGACTGGCGTGCTCAACTGTGAGCCTTTGAATAATGGAATTCCCCCACTCAATATCGTATCGTTCAGTGCGATGATGGTGCTGTTTCCAATGTAATTCTCAACGATATTCCCCATTAAAAATACAAATACACTTCTCGAAGTGGTTGGATTAGTTGCATTGAATCGCGTCATCATAAAGTGAGAATAATTCTGTTTCAATTCAGGATTACCGCTCGATAGCATCAATGTATTACTGTTGTCAATCACGCTTTGAAGTTGTGTCACTGAAGGTACGTTGGTTGAAGTCCTGTAAACCATTCTCAGATTTGATTTTTTTGTAAACCGGTATTGCATTGTAAGCGTTGGCAAAATATTCAGGAATACTTTGTTCACTTCCGACGCATATGGTAATTCCTGGTTGCCAACCAGATTTAAATACTGGTAATTTGCACCGGCTGAAAACATAAAGTTTTCTTTTCTGTAGCGAATGTTTCCTCCGCCTTTTTCTGTGTGCAGAATATTTTTGTATTCACTGGTAAGCGTTGTGTCCATTCTGCTATGACTATCCGTTACCGTATCCAGATTGAAAGTTTTTTTATCGGAGTAATTGATATTGTAGGATGGAATATAATTGAGCTGAAGTGTCCACTTCTGGTTTATCGGCTCAGTGTAACTGATGCTGGACCCATAAGTGTTTCCTCCGTTTCCATTATCTGCGTTCTGATCCAGAAGAATTGAAGTGTCTTGTGAAGTATAGTAATAATTGTTCAGCGAGCGATTATAGCTTGCACCTGTCTTATCATTTAAATCTGCGTTCAGCTGCACAGAAAGTGTACGCCCCATTTTCTTGAATCGTTTTCTGTACAGCAAACTGTTATTTGAGTTGAATCCACCGTAATCAGTTGAATATTTGCTGTCGGTCTCACTAATAGTTGTATCTCTTAAAGAAGTTACTCCTATCGTATTATTGATCGCGTTATTCCCCTGGAAACTAAATCTCGGATTAAACACAAACGAATTCATTGAATCCAGAAAATATTCCATGCGCAAATTAAAGCGGTGATTCATGTTGGTGGTTAGCGCTGTTTTATCTTCAGAATATACTTGTGGATCCGTTGAGGAAAAAAAATTCCGCTGCAGTGAACTGCTCGCGTTGTTGTCCATGTAATTAAAAAAATAGCTGGCTGTTACAATCGTTTTCTTTCCCCAGATATCGCTGTAGTTAATACCGCCTGAATGTGTTGTTGCAATTCCATCCTGCTGACCTACCATAAAATTCTGCGATGCGCCGCCTCTGTAACTTCCTCCGCCTTTGTACGATCCGCCGGCCATGCCAGATTTTCCATAACCTCCGCGCTGTCCTCCCTGACTGCCTGTAAGTCCCAACAGATCCTGTGAACCAAAATTCTGTACGTTTATGTTGTTACTCATGCCAATAATAGAGAACCTTCTTCCACCTTTAAAGTTATTGAAGTTGAGTCCTGTCTGGTATCTCTCTTCTGTTCCGTATCCTCCATAAACTTTTCCAAATGTTCCATTATTCTTATTGTTTTTGGTCAGGATGTTCATGGTTTTTTGTGAATTTCCATCATCAAATCCACTAAAAAATCCCTGGTCGCTGCTGCGGTCAAATACAGAAATCTTATCTACCATTTCAGCAGGTATATTTTTCAGCGCCATGTTTGCATCATCTCCAAAAAATTCTTTCCCGTCTATTAAGACTTTCTTCACATCTTCTCCCTGGTGTTTTACCTGTCCATCCTCAATTGTTACACCGGGCATCTTTTTTACAAGATCTTCTGTAGTTGCGTCTTTATTTACTTTGAAAGCGTCAGCATTATAAATTGTTGTGTCGCCTTTTTGTTCCTGCCTTACCTGCACGGCTTCCACATCTACCTGCTTAAGCATTCTTGCATCCGCTTCAATAACAATCTTTCGTAAAAACACGGGTTTGTCGGTTACTTCCACATCTCTTACCACAGTTTTGTAACCAACATACATGATCTTAACGCGGTATTTTCCTGCAGCTAAATTTTGTATTGAGAATTTACCTGTTGAATCGGATTGATCTGTTACAACAAAAGAAGTGTCAGGAAGATTCAAAACAATTATCTGCGCGCCTGGAATTCCGCTGCTGTCTTTGGCGTCAATTATTTTTCCGCGGATAAAACTTTGGGCACTAATACTTGATGCAAAAATTAAAAAAGTAAAAATCAGAAAGCGGGTAGCTGTTTTCATAAAAGTGAGCCTGTGTAATTGTTTTGTTAGTGATGTGAATTGTGATAATGTTTTTCGGCAAGACGGGATAACATTACGTTGAATTTTTTCAATTGTTCCGGCGTGCAGATAGAGCGTATGCCAAATATTTTTTCAATTCTGATCTTGTTATAAAGCTCCGTGCTGCTGCTGATGCAATTAGTTAATGAATCCAGTTTCGAACTGTCGGGATTTTCCGAATAGAGTTCCCGTGTAAAGGCTTTTTTGCAGTTCTTGCTTAATGAAAAAACATTGTCTTTCCTTGCGTCAAGTTCAGCTTCAATTTTTTTAAGATCGCTTTTTTGTTCTTCAGAAAAATTCAGACTGTCAGCAATAATTTCTGCGTGTAACATTGAGGCAGAAGCATGCGCCCGTCCTTCTTTACCATGCATGAATTTTTCGTTGTGATAATTATGGCGACGCATAAAAAAACCGGCAACGAGCACAACGTTCACAATAATGAAAAACAAGGCAATGAAGAACCAGG
>CBIHPU010000295.1:0-5310 GCA_966211935.1 uncultured bacterium
AATACTCGATAATCTTACTACCACAATTGTGTTGGGATCGTTATTAAGAAAATTAATTTTTGACAAACAGGATCGCATGCTTTTCATAGGCATGGTGGTGATTGCCGCTAACGCAGGAGGTGTATGGTCGCCAATTGGTGACGTGACTACTACCATGTTGTGGATTGGGGGACAAATAACAACAAAGAATATTATTTTGAAATTGTTGATCCCAAGTCTTGTTACTTTGGCAGTACCTGTAACTATTGCCGGTCTGATGCTCAAAGGAAGAATTCAGAAACCTGTAGTGCAGAATCTTAATTCTGGTACAACTTCTCAATTCTCCAGAAACTTTATTTTCTTTTCAGGGATTGGAATTCTTCTGATGGTCCCGCTATTTAAAACTTTGACGCATCTGCCACCTTTTATGGGAATGATGATGGGATTAGGAGTATTGTGGGTTATATCTGAAACAATTCATCGTGATAAAGACGAGTCAGATAAAAATAATTTTTCTGTATTGTTTGCTTTGCGAAAAATAGACATGCCCAGCGTTTTGTTCTTTCTCGGAATACTTCTCGCTATTGGTACGCTTCAGTCGACCGGGTTGCTGAAACAACTTGCACTCAGTATGAATGAAAAGATCGGCAATATAGATGTTATTGTGCTGACCATCGGACTGCTTTCTGCTGTGGTTGATAACGTTCCGCTGGTGGCGGCTTCAATGGGGATGTACGATCTGCAGACATTTCCGACTGACCATTATTTCTGGACCTTTCTGGCTTATTGTTCAGGAACAGGCGGAAGTATTTTGATCATTGGTTCTGCCGCGGGTGTAGCAGCAATGGGAATAGAAAAAATCGATTTCTTCTGGTATGTGAAGAGGATCAGCTGGCTGGCATTGCTTGGCTATTTTGCAGGCGCTGTCGTTTATATGACAATGTTCTAATCTTCGTGGCCCTTTGCGCCTTTGATCTTCATCTGCTGGTACAATTCTTCTTCCTTCTTCAAAGCAAGTTTCAATGAATCGGAAACTTCTTTATCTCCCAACTTATTCAGATCGGGTTTTCCTGCATTCACCCAGGCAGTATACCACAGACTTCCAACGAGCTGTATACTTGCCCGCATTCTTCGCTCAACCTGACCCTTAATCATGTCGTCATACTTATTGGTATAGTCCAGCGAATAAACTTTTGTTGTGGAATTGCCTCTGTTTTCAAAACCATATTTTTTATCCTGAGGATATGAGGCGTTCAATTGTGATTCAAATTGTAGTACGCTATCAACCGCGGCGTGACTCTCGCGAACAACTTTCCAGGCTGTTTTAATTGGTGAGTCAATATACTTTGCGCGACCAACGAAATAATCATAATCTTCCGCTTTCAGTTCAGGAATCCTGCTTTCCCAAAACCCGTGTATCCCTTTCTGATTTGTGAGTTGTCCGTTATAATTTTCAGTTGTATGCAGCGGCACATGAGCATCGGCAATATAATGGCCTAGGTCCGCGCTTACGTGCAGGATCAGATCGATATTTTCTTTTTTGAATGCTTCCTGCAATCTGCGAACCATTACATCAATGTGCCAGGGAACAATTCCATAAGCCTTTAAGGTATCTTCCGTATATTTCTCAACTGCCTTGCTCCAGAACATAGGAACATCTTTAAACGGATCACTTCCATAATGGTCGATGTCTATGTAGTGTCGTGCGGCTTCATCCTGCACCGCGTATCGTCTTTTATCCGGATCAACCGCATGCTCTGTTATGTAATCGATGTGTTTTTTATAGAAGCCTACCATTTCAGGAGGTAGCGTAAAAACTGCCATCCGGTTAATTCGCTTGTGACCGTAAAATCCCCAAGCGTATGTAGGACTTTTTGGAAACAGGAAAAACCCTGCTACGGAAATGATCAGAATTGCAGGAAGAATTTTTTTCATTGGTAAATCTTTTGAAAGTTACAAAAAAACTCTCTGGAGGAAAAGAGATTTAACCTTCAAAAGTTATCGTATAGAAAACGATATGAGAATTCAGGCGTTTGATTGGCGCGGCGAATTTTGATCCGTCATGATACAAAATATCCCTCACGCCTGACATAACTTTTACTTCCATGCCGAATTTAAAGTATTTAAGATAGAAATCTACTCCACCTCCGCCTTCAGCGTAAAAATCATTTCTTTTTAAACGCACCAGCTGAGAGGCCGGATCAACTTTTTTGTCGCTTTGAAGATCGAAAGTATAACTTCCTCCTCCTATAACGTATGCGCTGAAATTTCCCAAACGTTTACTTTGCAATTTAGCAAGCAATGGAAACATGATAAATACGGATTCACTTTTCTTAATTCGCTGGTAAGTTGAATCTCTTTCCTGGTATGTGTAAACCAGTTGCCGTGAAGAAAAAGCGAGTGTGGGCAGACAACGCAAGCGAACATAATCATGTAGCCGTAGATCACACACAATTCCGAGGTTAAATCCCGCTTCGGGTTTATGATAAAGTGTTTTTAAAGGACATAGGAGAATTGAGTCGTACATTCCGGGATTGTAATAGTTTTTCCCGCCGTTCCAGTAATAAATTGTGTCGAGCGGATATTCTGATGTTTTCACATTGTGTATCCGGAAATCCGTAGTGTTGGCTCCCAGGTGAAAGCCAAAGTGAAGCGGCTGCTTATAGAATTTTGGGAGATTACCTTCATGCGTTCTTGAGTTTGACTGCGAAAAAGCAGTCATTGCCAGAATAAGCATGATGGATGTCAGTATTATTTTTCCGTAACGCAGCATTAATACTATAAAACGAAAGATATATAAAATTATTGCAAAGAATATACCGCTTCTATTTGGAACCAGTGTATATGGTGGCCACACCAAATGTCAGGCGTTTTTGCTCCACAATCCTATAGCCGCATTTTTTCATTATAGCCAAAAACTCTTCTCCTTCCGGAAAAGCATTTACCGAGCTTGGAAGATATGTGTATGCGCTGGTGTCTTTTGAAATGAGTTTTCCGATTATGGGGAGAATGCTTTTGAAATAAAAAGTGTAAAACGGCTTGAACCATCCTTTCGCCTTGCTGAATTCAAGTATGACTGCTTTTCCGCCGGGCTTGAGTACTCTCAGCATTTCCTTCAATCCCTTTTCAAGATCCTGGAAATTTCTCACGCCAAAACCAATGGTGATTGCGTCAAAAGTCTCATTCGGAAAAACAAGATTTTCAGCATCGCCTTTTTGAAATTCGATCTTTTCTTCAAGACCTAGATTGCGGATCTTTTTTTTTCCGAACTCCATCATTCCCTCTGAAATATCAGCACCAATAATTTTTTGCGCGCCGGTTCTCAATCCTTCAATCGCAAAATCTCCTGTACCCGTTGCAAGATCAAGTATGTATTTCGGTTTTTCGGGAATGAGGATCTTAACGGCTTTCTTTCTCCACCCGTGATGTATTCCAAGTGATAAGACCTGGTTCAACCTGTCATAACGATGCGCAATGTTGTTGAACATTGCTTCAACCTGTTCTTTTTTTTCGCGTGAGTCGTTATAGGGTGTTACAGGAGCTGTCTTGTTCATGGAACTATTTTTTTACAAAATCCAGTTCCATCGCTTCTTCCAGTAATTGGTCCTTGTTGATCGGAACAACTCCCAGCTGCTCACATACAAGTCCGCCGGCAAGATTGGCAAGAGCGGCTGTAAGTACCGGATGTAATTCAAGCGCGCGACATAAAGCTGCAACACTTATCACTGTATCGCCGGCTCCGGATACATCTGCAATTTTTCTAACGTGTGCGGGAATATGATCCTTCACCTTTCGTGAATTAGTGATGATTCCTTTTTCTGAAAGTGTAACCAACGCCGTTTCAAATTTCTGTTTTACGCGAAAACTTGAAACCGCTCTCTGAATTTCAGCTACATTATCTGAATCCAGATCGAGCTTTAATCCTTCTTTTAATTCTTTAAGATTAGGTTTGAATAAGGTAACGCCTTTATAAGAAAGGAAATTTTTCTTTTTAGGATCCACAGCGGTGGGAATTCCTTTTTCCTTTGCGAGCTCAACAACTTTCTGAATCAATCTTGGTGTAAGCAATCCTTTATTATAGTCTTCAAAAATAATTACGTCTATTTTATCGTGCTGAATAATGTAGGAGATCAGTTGCAACAGCGTTGAAGATTCCTGTGGAAGAACATCCTGCTCCGTTTCTTCATCCACGCGGATCATTTGCTGGTTATTTCCTATTATCCTTGTTTTGGTTGTAGTAATTCTGTCCCTGGATTTTAAAATCCCCTTTTGACTTAATCGTTGTGTTTTCAGAAGGTCGAGAAACTGAACTCCTTCGTGATCCACGCCAATTACAGAACATAAAATTGGATTTGCACCCATGGCCTGAATATTCAGCGCCACGTTCGCGGCTCCGCCTAATCTCTTTTCTTTGCTTTTCACTGTAAGAATAGGCACCGGCGCTTCCGGTGAAATTCTTGACACATTGCCCCACATGTAGGCGTCCACCATCACATCTCCAATGATCAATACATTCAGATCATTAAATGAATTGAAAACTTTGTGCAGCTGATCTTTTCGGATAGAAAATTTTTTCATTCCAGGGTCTAAATTCTAATGGAAAAACAGGAAAACGGAATTATCATGACTATTTGAGCTTCGACAGTGATTCTTTCATTCTTCTCAATGCTTCTTTCAGGCGTTCATCACTGGTAGCGTAAGAAAAGCGTATGTAGTTGTCGTCACCAAATGCAATACCGGGTACAAGCGCAACGTGAGCGTCTTCCAGCAAAAAAGTACAAAGGTCAGTTCCGTTTTTAATCGTGAAACCGTTGTGCGATTTTCCAAAGTACGCGGTTACTTCAGGGAAAACATAAAATGCTCCTTCAGGTAGATTGGTTTTAAGTCCGGGAATCTGTTTCATTCCTTCAAGTACAAGATCCCTTCTGCGCATAAACGCGTCGCGCATGTAATAAGTTTCAGCAGCAGGCAGCTCCATCGCTTTATGCATAGCTTTTTGCGTAATGGAACTTGTTGCTGATGTAAATTGCCCCTGCATTTTATCACAGGCTTCTGCAATCCATTTCGGCGCCGCCATAATTCCTCCGCGCCAGCCTGTCATCGCGAATCCTTTGGAAACACCGTTTATGGTGATCACTCTGTCACGGATAAAATCAAACTGTGCCATGCTTTCGTGTCCGCCAACAAAATTAATGTGCTCATAGATTTCGTCAGACATAATGTATAATTCATCATGCTTACTCACTATGTCAGCTATCATTTTCAATTCTTCTCTGCTGTACACGCTACCGGTCGGATTGCATGGGGTTGAAAACATCAGCATGCGCGTTT
>CBIHPU010000296.1:0-5291 GCA_966211935.1 uncultured bacterium
CTTACATCATTACGTCAGGAAATATTATCTGCAACGATGAAATAAAAGTATTGAAAGAGAAACTTGAAAAAGTAAACTCACTTAATCAAACTGAACTTACGGGTTTTTATAACGACGTCTTGCGCGCGGGAGAAATATCAGATAAAGGCGGCGCTGGACTTGGGCTAATAGACATGGTCCGAAAATCAGGTAACAGATTGTCGTACGAATTCATTCGTCTTGATGATGAATGGTCCTATTTTTATTTTCAATCTAAAGTTTCCGGAGGAGTTGAAAATGATCATCCAGGCCAGTATAATCTTGACGACATAAAGTCGATACATAATGTTGTGCGGGAAAATAATCTGCGTACAATTTATTTCGGTAAAATAAGCCATGAAAATTTAAACGGTTTGCTTAGCGCAAGTGAAGATAGTATTACCAATAATGGCGGAGGAGCCGAAACAGAGAAAGCGAGCGCTGACGTGATCAGTGAAATGATGAAGAACATCTGTGATCATGCGTCATCATCAAATAACGGCGATGGAAAAGACGCGATGCTCCTGATAGCCGACGATGGTTCCTACAGAAAAATCATAACCGGAAATCTTATAACAGAATCGAAAAAGCTCACCTTCCTCGAAAAAATAAAGCGGATCAATCACATCAGACCTGATGAGTTGAAAAATGTGTATGGCGAAAAGAAAACAGATCCCAAAATACCTGGAGGACTGGGATTGCTGCAAATGAGAATGAAAAGCGGGAACCCTATAGAGGCTGAAGTTGTGCCATATGACAGCCAGCTTCATTACATCTCCGTAAAAACTAAAATTGATTATTAAGCCCTGCCGGCAGCCTGCTGCATTTCCTTTATCATCCTGTAAACCGTAGCCTGTCCTATATCCAGTTTCTCCGCAACACGCTTCACATCATTATCATATTTCCTAAGATAATGAGTTACTATTTTTAATTCATGCTGACGAAGTGAAAGATCTTCATTTATAGTGTCGATATCAGAATCCTTTTCAATGAATGAAATATCTTCCGGTTTGATCTCGTTGCCGTTGCTCATCACAACAGAAAGTTCAATCAGCGATTTCAGTTCGCGTACATTTCCCGGATAATGATAAGACATCAGTTTTTTCCGCGTTTCTTCCGTAAATGATTTCACGGGTAGCTTATTTTCTTTGCAGAAAGAATCCGCGAAATGTTTTGCAAGAATCAGAATATCGTTTCCGCGCATTCTCAACGGTGGCAGCTCAACCGGAAAACCCATAAGCCTGTAAAAAAGATCCTCGCGGAATCGTCCATTCTTAACTTCCTCCCGGAGATTTCTGTGAGTTGCAGTAATGATCCGGCAGTCCACTTTAACCGCCTGGTTGGAACCGATGCGTACAATTTCTTTTTCCTGAATAACACGTAACAGTTTTGCCTGCAGCGGCAACTCCAGTTCTCCAATCTCATCCAGAAATAATGTTCCTTTATCCGCTTCTTCAAATTTACCGATGCGCCGGTAAAAGAACCTTTCTCATGACCGAACAATTCACTCTCAATTAGTTCAGATGGAATCGCAGCTAGATTAACAGCAACAAAATTTCTACTGCTTCTGTTGGAATTATAATGAATGGCTTTCGCCACAACTTCTTTTCCTGTTCCGGTCTCACCGGTGATCATCACGGTAATAGAATTGTTTAACGTCTTCTCAATAAGTTTAATGGAATCCTGTAATGCGGCGCTTGATCCTACAATACTCTTAGTGAGATCGTATTTGCTTTCAAGCTCCTGCTGAAGATCTGCGATCTTTGTAATCAGTTTACTGTTATTCCGGATTTTTTCAATCGTAATATGAAGGCGGTTCCGAATGTCTTTCTCCTTAACAATGTAATCGTAAACGCCATTTTTCATCAGATCAACCGCGGTCTGAATATTATCCTGTTCAGAAATAACGATGACCTCCGTGTCAGGAGAGATTTCTTTTATTTTAGCAAGCAGTTCGATCCCGTTCATGTCGGGCAGGCGCATATCGAGTGTTACCACACTCGGCATTTTGCCGGCGGCATTTAAAAAATCTCTCGCAGTAAGATAACTTTTAACTGAATAATCAGGGTTAAGCGACAAGGTATGCACCAGCAACTTGTTATACCACTCGTTATCTTCTACAACAGCTATCGAAAAACAATCGCGGTTCATAATTTTCTAAATGTAAATTTACAAATATTCTCCTTTTAACCCTGCTATAAGCTCCTCGGTATCCTGTTTAATTTCGCCAATAAGATCAGCACATTTGTCTTTCATATCCGGTCGTTGTGCATCCATTTCAACATTTTTTAACTTGGATACAATGTGATGTGCCACAATATGTCTGAAAGGAGAAACGACTTTATGCGCGTAATGTTTTACTGTATCCATGTCATTCAGCATTAAAGCCTGTTGCATGTTCTTTATTCCATCGCGAGCGGAACTTTCAAAAACATCCAGCATCTCATTAAAAAATTTCTTGTCATCCCCGCACTGCTCCTTTAAGCTGTTAAGGTTATACTTTTGCATGATTTATATTTTTTAAAATTGCAGTTACCAATTCATTTTCGCTGAAGGGCTTCCCTACAAAATCATCAATACCGGCTTCAGAAAAAAGTTTTCGTTTCTCATCCGTCAAATCAGCGGTGATGGCAATTACAGGCAAAGCGCTATTCATTTCCAATCTCAGAATCCGCGTCAGCTTCGCTCCGTCCATTTCCGGCATATTGATATCTGCGAGTACAATATCCGGCAAATCCGCTTTGATGGAAGTTAACGCATTTCCGCCCGAGTCAGCTTCCATCAAATTCACTTCATATTTTTTCAGCACGGCCGAAACAAGTTTCCGGTTATACACTTCATCATCAACCACCAAAATCTTTTTCCCTTTCAGGCGAAGAACCTTTTCCTGGTGAACCTGCACATTGTGCATTTGTTCCGCTGCCGCATCTGCTTTTCTATAAGGAATAGTAATTTTAAAAACCGATCCCTTTTCAACTTCGCTTGCAAGATCAATTTTTCCGTTCTGGGTCTCAACTATTTTTTTTGTGATCCACAATCCCAATCCGCTCCCTCCAAATTTCCTGCTTACTGATGAGTCCGCCTGTTCAAATTCATTAAAAACGTGCGCCAGTTTATCTTCCGGTATTCCAACACCAGTATCCGCTATTTCAAGATTCAGGCGGGCAAAATCCAAATTAGCTTTCAATGTAACAGTACCTTTCTCAGTAAATTTTACCGCATTTCCAAGCACGTTTAAAATAACCTGCTTCAGCAACATTGGATCACCAACCAAAATCTCTTTCCTGTCAATGTTCATTTCTCTTCTCAACGAAATTCCTTTTGTTCTTGCACTGACGCTTACAAGGTTCAAACAGTCATCGATAACTGTGGCGGGATAAAAAACAATTTCCTCAGGTTTTATTTTACCTGAATCAATCTTCGCCTTGTCCAGAAGATTATTTACAAGCTTTAATAAATGCTGCGCGGAATTATTTACAATTTCAACCTGCTCTCGCGGTTCCCTGTTTAAATTACTTTGCAGCAGCTGCTCAGAAAAACCTACTATGGCATTGAGCGGAGTGCGCATTTCATGACTCATGTTTGACAAAAAGTGCTGACGTGTTTCTGCAAGCCTTCGCGCCTCGTTAGCGGCTTCTTTCAGACGATGCTGATATTTTTTTCCGTAATAAAAATAATATATGGATAAGATGGCGCTCAGTGTAAGGATCGTAAAAAATAAAATTCCAAAAACACGAAGCTGAAAATCCGCCTGGCCTGTTTCCCGAATATTTTCCTGCGCTATCTTTTTCAATGTCTCATTCTGCGACTTCTCCAGGTCAACTACAATATCTTCCAGCTTTTCCATGATCACTTTGTCTTTGGAAATCAATTCCAACTCTCGCGTGTTCATTTCTGCAAGATCTGCGGCTTGCCTGTTCTTTACTTTCTGCACTTCTTTTTTCACGTCAGCGAGCTTCGATTTATCCATAATATACTTCGGCTCAGTGACCGGTATATAACCATCTTCTTTTTCTTTCTTTTTAAAAATTCTTCCGAATAAACCTTTCTTCTTCTTTGCTTCAGAGGTGTTTTTCGCAACAGAAAAAGCATTTGACGTATCCCTTACCGCAACCTCTTCAATTTTTTTACTGATGACGTTCAATTCATTTAAAACTTTCAGGTTATCCCTAATCCACAACTGCTCGTTGAGCAAAACAAATTTTCTCTCAACAAAAGCATTCACACTATCCAGTAATGATTTGTTCAGATTACTTTTTTTCTGATAAAAATATAGGCTGTCAAAATGCGCGTCAATGCGCTGTACGGATTTCTGATAAGAAATAAGATAATCTTCGCTACGATAAAGATTATAGGACCGGACACTGCTTTCAGAATTTCTCAGCTCAGATATCAGTTGTCCAAGATGAAGAATAATCTTATTTGGCTGATAAATTTTTTCTGACTGATGTTCAATTTTCTTAAGATTGTCAACCGTGCTTATACCTACAAAAGTAACCGATACGATAAGCGCGATAGTGAACGACAATAACAGTATTTCAATTCTTCGTTGATTCACTTATTAAAGTTACGCATTTGAATTGTTAGAAAAAGCAAAAACCCCCTGCAAAAATGCGGGAGGTTTTTGTATTGCTTCCAATTTTCCTCGGGTTGATTTTAAGACCTGGTTTCGATGACCAGGAATTTGGAAGTTTTCCAGAAGGAATCTGGGTTGGTTATGGTAAGGCTTTTAGTTCCGTCAGTGTTATCCAGCCACTTATATGAATTCTCATCATGCTCCGTAACTAGTTTTGCTTTTTTTGCTTCTACAGGAATTGAAGTAACTGCACGCATATCAACTTTCTTAAATGTTGTTGCGTTAACATTAGTTGACAATTCACGACTGAAGACATTTCCTTCGGTCACCTTCTTTTCTTTTAACTCTTTGCGGCTGCCGGCAATATAGTATACAGAGTACGCGTCGTCATCCGCTTTCTGCCACTTGGTTTCCAGACTTGCATAAGCTGCATTTCTATCACCAAGTTCTTTAGTAAGCGATTCGTTCTTCTGTTTTTCTTTAGACAACTCGTCCCGGAGCGCCGTTATCTCGGCCTCAACTTCACTGTTCCTCAGGCGCACCTGGGCGAGCTGTTCTTCTAATTGCTTATTCCCACCAGCAATTTTCTTTACCTTGGCTTGAAGAGCCTTGATTTTCTTATTATTGTCAGCGATCAATTCATCCATCAATGCGATGTTATTAATGATCTCTTCTTTCTTGGACATATGAAAGTCTC
>CBIHPU010000297.1:0-5289 GCA_966211935.1 uncultured bacterium
ATCTTTGAGGAACGGAGAATGATCGTAACCTAAATTGTAAGCCTGTTCATGGTACCAGCGCGAGATTAAATATATTTTGTGGAGCTTTTCTGTATTTCCCGCACGCTGAAGCGCTCTTGCTAATTGTAAAGTTTTTGTAGCTTTAAGCCGATAGATGAGCTTTTTCATTTTTTCGGTCAGAAGGAGGTTAGGTGTTTCCATAGTGCGTGTGTTGATGATACAATGATATCATATACACTCCGCCAAAAACTGTCGCAGCCTGGAGTTGTGCTTTTTAATCATAATTCGGGGTTCATGACCCTGAAGGATCTTCAGAATACTTAACGCCTGCAACAGGATGTAATTCTGCTCAAATTGTGCATACGGCATAATATTTTCTATTTCGCGCTTCTTTATCGTTTATTCAAATTGGTATTGTAAAATGCAAATAGTATTTTTATGCGGAATGAAGCTCCCCCGCCTTCTGCTTTTACGTGTTGTTTTGACTGTACTTGTATGCGGTAGTCTTTCCGCGCAGCAAGATCCTGATCTGACTTCCGCTTCAGAAAATAATTCTGTGTTGGTATATTTTATTGTATTGGCCGCAGTTGTTTTTGCAGCAGGGTTTTTTCTGTATTTGCGTTTCAGGAGCAGCCAGAAGAACAATCTGCAGTTAATAAAGGACCTCGAAACTATTGAGGAGATCGGGAAAAAAGTTACTGCGAGTATTTCTGTTGAAGAAATTAATCTTACCGTTTATCGTGAGATCAATAAATTGATGGATGCCTCAGGATTTGGTGTTGGAATTGTCAATGAAAAAGATGGCGTAATTAATTTTCCTGGTTATCACGAAAAAGGGAAAAGACTTCCGGAAATAATCTATAAACTCAGCGACTCGAATCGTCTTGCAATCTGGTGCATCCGCAACAAAAAAGAAATTATAATAAACGATTTCTGGAGCGAAATTTCCAGGTTTGTAACTGTAGTTCCCGAACCGGTTGCGGGGGAAAGCGTTATGTCGGTGATCTATATTCCGCTTATTTCCAAGGAAAAAGTGATTGGCACAATAACGGTTCAAAGTTTCAAAAAACAAGCTTATACTTCGTATCATTTCAAATTGCTGGAAAATATTGCCAGCTATACTACAATTGCGCTGGAGAACGCCATGCTTTATGAAAACATGGAGAGTCTCGTGCAGCTTCGAACCAAAGAGGTTATTATTCAAAAGGAAGAATTGGAGCGCAATTACAGTAATACGCAACTGCTGAGTGAAATGGGGCAGGCAATCACTTCTACGCTGAAGTTTGAAGATATTTTCACCCGGCTTTACACGAATGTAAATCAGTTGATGCCGGCTGAAATTTTTGGAGTGCGACTTTACAACGAACAGAAAAACGCGATTGAATACAAATTTGAGTTTGAAAATGGCGTTGTTCATCCATCCTTATGGGTTTCAATGGACGACAATGACAATTACTCGGTGTGGGCGGTTAAAAACAAGAAAGAAATTTTCATTAATGATAACCTGAACGAGTATAAAAAATATGTGAACCAGATTCGCGTTGTGGCAGGAGATATGCCGCACTCTCTGATTTTTTATCCGTTAATGGTTGGCAACAGGGTGCTCGGTGTAATTTCCATTCAGAGTTTTTCAAAGAACGCGTACAAACCAGTTCACCTATCCATTCTTAAAACGCTGGCTTCTTATACCGCGATAGCCCTGGAAAATGCAAACCTTTATGAAACGCTTGAGGAAAAAGTGAAACTCCGCACGCAGGAAGTTGTTTCTCAGAAGGCGATCATAGAAGAAAAGAATAAAGACATTACAGACAGTATTCGCTACGCGAAAAAAATTCAGTCGGCCTTGTTGCCAAGTGTTGGACGCATAAGCCAACACATAAAAAACTTTTTTATTTTGTACCAGCCCAAGGATATTGTGAGTGGAGATTTTTATTTTTTCTACCAATCAGGACGACACAAAATTTTTGTGGTGGGTGACTGCACAGGACACGGAGTACCCGGCGCGCTCATATCCGCGATCTGTATCAACATACTGAGTGAAGTTGTTACCGATAGGGAAGTTCAGAGGCCGGGAATGGCGCTGGAATTAATTGATCGAAAATTGAAAACGCTTTTGAAACAGGACGCTGTTGGTGCGGGAATGAGCAACGACGGAATGGATTGTGGTATATGCGTATTGGATACAGAAACAAATGTTTTGTTGTACGCCGGCGCACACCGGCCAATGCTGATGGTAAAAGACGGAGAACTGCAGGAAGTTGCATACACTAAACACTCAATTGGTGGATACGATACTGCTGACAAGAAGTTTGAAACGAGAGAGCTTCAGGCAAAGAAGGGAGATTACTTTTATTTGTTTACGGATGGATATGCAGATCAGTTTGGCGGACCTAAGGGAAAAAAATTCAAGTATAAGCGTTTACAGGAATTAGTGCTGGCAAATAAACACATCCCTTTGCGTGAACAGCGCGATGTTTTCCATGAAGCGTTAATCAATTGGAAAGGCTCGTTCGAGCAGGTTGATGACATACTCGTTATGGGAGTTGAAGTTTAATCATCTCTTTTTATCTTATCCGAAAATCGTGCCGTAATAAAAGAGAAATATCGAAATTTCTGTAACCGCGTTTTGGTAATATCGTATACCGGTATAGAATTATATTTATCTTTAATCAAATCAAAAAAAATAAAACAAGAGCATATGAAGACTAAAATTTTTATCCTGTTTCTGTTGAGTGGATTATTTGCATCGGCACAGTCAATTAGTTTTGCCGCTAAAAGTGGCGACGCGGAACTTGACGCTACACTTACAGATATGAACGCCAGTGCGAAACTGGACCTTGGAGCTTTTAAAGCTAAGCTTAACCTTGATTTTGGTTTGCCCATTCCAAAAATAGATTTAATGCTTAGTACAATGACTCCCGCAGATGTTTTTATGAATGCGCAGGTTGCAGTGGTGATTGGTAAACCTGTTGACGATGTAATTGTTATGTATGAGAAAAACAAAGGAAAAGGATGGGGTGTTATCGCCAAGGAAATGGGTATCAAGCCGGGATCGAAAGAGTTTCACCAGTTAAAGAATTCAACCAAAGCAAAGAACAAGGAGATGAAGGGAAATTCAAAAACAAAGATTAAAACTGCTCCTAAAGGTAAACCAGTAAACGCAGGAAAAGCAAATAAAGAAAAGGGGAAAAAATAATTTCCCTTTTTTTTATTTTATACTTATTTCATCAATGAAAATGAACGCGTCGCCGCCGGCGCCTTGATGCCAGGCCGGAAGTTTACCGTAATTAATTGCTTTTATTTTTACATAACGCGCGTTAACCGGCGCGGATAATTTTGCAACAATATCAGATACGCTCACTTCTTCGTCCTTATCTGCAACCTTATTAATCACAGTTACCGGTTTGGAGAATTTTATTCCGTCAGCGGAAAAACTCACTTCCATTTTTTTTGGTAACAATATCCAGCTTCGGCTGTCCTGTAAAAAGCCGGCGCTTACTTCTGATATTTTTTTTATATCAATAAGATCAATCACCGCTTCAAAATTCTGCGACTGATAACCTTGCCAGCCACCTTTTCGCCAGTTCGTTTCCGCGCGTAATCCGTCTATTATACCGTCATCTCCTCCCGCTGTATATTGCGAATTGTATTTTGATTTAAGTGTAATTTTCCAGTTGTTTGGAATTTTATGAAAGTATCCAATCACATTATTGTTGTACGGTTTAAAATATTGCTGAAGCGTCGCGCCTTTATCCATAGACATTGCAATAACATATGTTGAATTGCTTATTGTGAAAGGTCCGTTATAACTTTCAAAGTTTATTGGACGATCTGTTGGTATTGAATCGATATTGCTCACTGTTGCATAAGCAATGTGTTTTCCAGTCACATAATTTTTTGTTTCAATCATCATGCTGTCTTTGAAACTTGAACCGGCTGCAATAATTACTGGGACCGGGTTGATAATTTTGTAATCAGGTTCAGGCGTTGGAGGTTTTTCAAAAAAGAAGTTGCCCCAGTATTGAACTACGTCATCTGTTAAAAGCATTTTCATATTTCCGCCAGATTGAATTTTCTCGTACGCGAGTTTTGTCCATTGCAACTGCAAATCATTTACGTCAACGCGGCCAAGTTTTGCTTTTTCATTCTTTCGCAAAGCTGGATTTACAACTTCAATTGTAAATTCATTTCCGTTTTCAAGGTGAATTGTCGATTTGTCAAACAAGGGCATTGAAATTTCGAAAAAGCCATCACCGGGACAAACCTGGTAAATGCCTAACGCGCTTAAAACAAACCAGGCGCTCATCTGTCAGCAATATTCATTACCGCATAAACCTTCCGGACCTGTTTTATACAGGTCATTTAATATTCTCGAAGTAATGATCTGTGTTTTATATGCGGCGCCAGCGACGTTGTATAAATAAGCAATGTGATGACTTGGTTCATTTCCATGAGCGTATTGACCGATCAATCCTGTGATGTCCGCCTGCTCGCGGCCTGTAGTTTTTGAGTCTTCTGAAAAAAGCTGATCTAATTTTTTCTCAAACTGCTTTTCGCCTCCCTGGTATGTCATTAGTCCATTCACATCATGAGGTACAAAAAACGAATACTGCCAGGAATTTCCTTCGGTGAAATGATTATTCACTTCCTTCGGATCAAAAGGATTTAACCAGCCACCGTTTTTTCTTGGACGCATGAATCCTGTTTCCGGATCAAATAAATTTTTCCAGCTCTGGGAGCGCTTCATGAAATATTCATAATCCTCCTGCTTGCTCAACAATCTGGCAGTTTGCGCAATGCACCAGTCATCATATGCATACTCCAGAGTCTTGGACACACTTTCATGTTCATCTTCTGTTTCAATAAAATTTTTCTTCGACAAAGCTGGAAGACCCAAATGGTTCCAGGTTGCTGATTTTTTCATCGCTTCAAACGCAAGTTTCAGATCGAAATCTCTGATTCCTTTGGAAATTGCATCATTGATAACGCTTACGCTGTGATAACCGATCATGCAGTCCGTTTCATTTGAAGCCAGTTCCCATACAGGCAATCTTCCGCCATGCTGATATTGCAGTAAAAAAGTTTTTATAAAATCAGTCGTGCGCTTTCTGTCTATAATGGTAAGCAGAGGATGTTCCGCTCTAAAAGTATCCCACAACGAAAACACGGTGTAATAATTATGTCCTTCGGCTTTATGGATCTGATTGTCTCGTCCCCTGTAATTCCCATCAACATCGTTGGCTATATTCGGTTGAATCATGCAATGGTAGAGCGCCGTATAAAAAATTG
>CBIHPU010000298.1:0-5240 GCA_966211935.1 uncultured bacterium
ACTTTGGCGGGCTTTGAACGATGGAGTATGGTGTGATGCTGAAAATCGTGATAGATCACAAAAAACCGCATCATCAGCAGGCCGGCAATAACACTGAACAAAAGCTTTAATAAAATGAAAGGCACAATCAGTGTGAATGCAAACACGCATACCAACAAAATAAGTGTAGACAAAGTGAGTAACCAACTTTTGGTTCTGTCTTCTCTGGCAAAAGATCTGGTCATTAAAACAAGATCCTTGCCTGCAATCATAGTCGTAGTTCTCATTTTATTTTTCCAATAACCTGTTCCCGCCCCGCAACATTTATTACTTCTCTAAACGGCTCCAGAATAACGAATGACAAACGATTTGCGGGGGCCGTGCAAATTTACAAAACAATATGAATGAAAAAGACCAGAAAGCTATTGTGAACTGGATTTTCATGCTAATAAGGTGGAACTGGTCACAAATAAACAAAAGGCTTCATTCACTTTTATACATTAACAGCTGTCTTTAGAATTTTCTGGGCATTACAATCACAAGTATGGCCACATGATCTACCTCAATCTCAGTAAAACCCGGAAAATTCGTCGAAGGGGTCGTCGACCTTCAACCCATATAATTACTTTCAATAAAACACTCAAAACATTTCACAAACAAACTGGGATCATTGATAGAAACGTCGACCCTGACTCATTACACTGTATCTTTGCTATCATGGAGTTCAAACCACTAACCGACATTGTTCAACTGAATGAAATTGACGAAAAGTCAAAATCAAAGACACAGGTGCTTTTTAAACACAGCACCCGCTGTTCGGTTAGTCGAATGGCCATGAAAAATCTTCTGGACGAAATGGCAGAAACATACCTCGACAAGCTTGATATCTTTTACCTGGATCTTCTTAACTACAGAGCTATCAGCAATGCAATAGCTGCACGTTACAAAATAAGGCACGAATCGCCACAAATTCTTGTTATTAAAAATGGAAAGTGCGTTGCGCACGCTTCACATTCTGAAGTCTCTTTAAAGCTAGTTAATTAGATAAAATCGAATCAGGTTTTTAATGCTACCGAACTAAATTCACCGTCATCTTCTGTACATCACTCAATATTTCTTTTAAATGAACCTTCAGTGTTTCCATCTCTTTATTCAATTCATCTTCCGTCTTTCCCTGCGCATACACAAGCGCGGTAAGCTGCACCTCACTTTCTGTTGCCTCACGCACCAGATTAAGCGATGATTGGTAAAAGCCATAACTAAATGCTGCTATCATAGATTGCGTTCTGCTAACCTCGCTCTTTAATTGCATCAGCTTGCTAATTGCATCCGCCTTCATTCTACTGATCTCAGTTGCCGGTAAATTAGTAAGTAAAAGCTGGTAATCGATATAATTTGTCATAGAGGAAATAAACTCCGCTCCCTTCACCCTTCGCTCCAATTGGCTGCGTCTTTTGCGACGGATAACGGAACTGACAATACCAAATATAAACGCTCCGAGAAGTCCGAGTATGCCCAAAAGAATAAAGAATTTCAGAATGAATCCCGCAACCCATTTTCCTTTTCTTCCCTTATAAACTCCGCCACCTTTTTTGTGCGCGCCAACACCCATACACTGGCAATTGGTTTCACCATTATGCATACAGTGATCCGCAGGACCCATTCCTCCATGACCCATATGGTCCTGGGGCATTTTCCCCATTTGCGGACATTGACACATACTTCCCATTCCCCCGTGTCTCCTATGGTCCATGGGCATATTTCCCATGTGCGGACAACCACTTTGCATTCCTGCGCAGCCCGAGGGAGAGCACATTCCTTTGTCCATTTCACAACACATGCCTCCGCGCTTTTGACTACCGTGCATGGGACACATTTGTGTACCGGTATCTTTTTGTGCATTAAGAGCTACGAAAGCTGTAAGGAATAAAAACAGAAGTAATTTTTTCATGGTAGGTTTTTCCGTTATGAAATAACAGAAGAAAAAAAACAAACCAAACCGAGAATTTAAAACGGGAATTTCCAGAAATAATGAAGAAAAACTGGAGGAGAAATTTCGAGGTTTAGGGATAACCACTCTTTCCTCCCCGATCAAGCGGTTATCCCTTCCTCAAATTCCTTTGAAAAAAAATCAAATCAATCCTAACCCTTTTCTAAGGTCGTGCACGCTGGCAACTTCAGGATTGATTGCGCGAACTTCAAATATTGTTTTGCCACCTTCTTTTTTTGGTGACTGATAATCTTCAGGCGTGCAAGTGTAAACTACGTCACGTATCGGAAAACAGATGACATAAGAACCATCTTTTATGTAACTCATATTTTGCAGATCAGGGCCGCTGATTGTAAATACCAGGTTCCGCGATTTATCCACTATAAATATTTTATTTGGTACAAGAACAGAATTACCGTCACGGAACGAAGCGCTGATTTTTTCTGCAGCTGGAATTCGATTTGCGCAATCAGTGTTCCATACTCCGAAATCAGAGACCGCAAATGTGCGCGTGATCCTCTCGTCGTTACTCATATTATTAAATTGCGAGGCCAGTTCTTCCTCCTGTTTTTTTCTTATGCGGATAACTTCTTTTGCGCGCTCAGCAGCCAGTTTACTTTGTTCTGCTTCATATGCCTTGATCCTCGCTTCAAGTTCTTTCTTCATCTTCTCTTCATTAGCTTTCTTTTTTTGAAGAGCAACTTCATACTGATCAAATTTCTGTTTGTATTCCTTCATCGCTTTCTCATAACTCTTTCCGCTTAACGCAGGATAAACAATTAATTTTTCGTGACGCGATCCGAGAATAAGATGCAGTGTATAATTCACTCCTTTCTGCGGACCATCGGTTAACTGCGCGTCGCTCCAGGTAACCTGGTTCATCTGCGGAGTATAATGTTTGTTCTCCTCCCCTATTTCAAAGGTTACATCTTTATACATGCTCAGTTCAGGATGCTCCTGCGGATCAACATCCAGTTCAAATTTTGGACGTGTTCCTTTACTTTCACGCGGTTGAAGCGGCTCTGACACTTTGGGCAGCGTTTCGATCTTTTTTGTTGTAACAACCTTATCGCTGTCCTTCTTAACTTCAATTGCTTTTATTGAGTTGTCGATTTTTACAATCTCCGGAGCTTTTTCAATTTCAGATTCAAGTGGTAAATGCATTTCAACCGCAGCCGAGCTCACTTTATCTTTTCCTTTAAATACCCAGTTTTTATTTACAGTATCTAAAACATAAACGTTGAATTTAGTGCCGGGCTGATTGGACGCCATTTCAACTTTAATTTCCTTTCCCGGTTTAATAAATATTTCTTCTCCGTTCTGCGTTCCCTGGATATCGATCATGCCAGCGCTTTCAAAATGAAAAGTCGTTCCGGCACTATCATACGTCATTGGAATACCGCTGGCCAAAACTTCTGCCTGGTCATGCATTTCGCGATATTGGATTTCAACTTCTCCGCTTACCTCTTCGCCTTTTTTGTTTACAAAACCTGAGGATGGAATATTTATTTTAGACTTGTTGTGAGTAATAGTTGCACCATGCTTTGCGTTTACTTTGTATTTGTTATATGCTACGTTTGTTTTGCTTGTTATCGGCTGAATATATTTTGTTGATTTATTGTCTGTGACCGTTTTCGGTTTTGCCTTTTCTGTTTGCGATGCCAGTTTATCTTTATTATTTTTTTCGGAATTATAATTTAGATAGGTTACGGTGCAGACGACGGTGACCCCCGCTATTACAGTTGAGTAGGCCAGTTTTTTTAGCCGGCTCAACCTAAGGTCTTTTTTGCCTTTCTGTAAACTTTCTTTTTTGAATTTGGCTACCAGATCATTAAAGTCCTTTCTCGATTCTATTTCCTCGTCACTTACTTTAGGTCTGTTTAAATTTATATTTCGTTCCATTTTTATATAGGTTACCGCTCTTTTGCCGCTGTTATTTATTTGTGGCGGTTTTAGAGGTTATTGCTTTTTTAATCCGTTCAAGAATTCTGTAAAGTTTCACTTTGGCGTTGTTTTCTGTAATCTCCATTATCTCCGCGATTTCCTTAAACTGTCTTTTTTCGAAGAAGCGCATTTCTATCAACCTTAAATCATCCTCTGGAAGCTCCTTCACCAACTTCAACACGCGCGGAGTATATTCATCATAAAAATTCTCTTCTATTTCTTCAAATAAAAACCGCAGATCGCTTACATCAACGTTAACCGTCCGTTTTGCTTTCTTGTCCCTGAACATCTGATACACTTCACTCTGCGCAATTCGGTACAACCAGCTTGCAAATGGCACACCTTTAAACTCGTACTTATGCAGATTGGTTAGAGCTTTCAGGAACACCTGGGCAGTTACATCAAAAGCTGTTTCCTTATCTTCCATTCTCTGGTACACATATCCAAAGATCTGTTTGTAGTACTTGTTGTAAAGTGGTCCGAAAAAGCTGGGATCCTTTTTTGCAGCCTCCACCTGTACCTGCTCGGCACTCATTTGTTCCGCCGTAGCATGATACCTTGAATTGAAGCTCATATTAAGTGTTTGGGCCTGCAAATCTAACCGCTTTACAGGTATAATACCTTTGTTGCCAAATAGTGACATAGCTCCTCCTTTTTTTTTTGGTGTGACACAGATTTTCAGGCACAAGACCTTCTGAATCAGAATAATAATTTAAAACTTGATCTTCGGGTCAAAGTAAAAATTTCACCATGGAGGTATTGGATTGAGAGTATGGTTACGGTTTACGTGAAAACACTTATTAAAGTTTCACTAATCTGTCTTTTATCTTATTTTTTTTAGTTCACGCAACATTCGGTCCATTTTATATCTAAAAAAATTATTAGATCCCGAAGATTCATTAACAGAAAATTTAATCCGCAATGCGATGAAGAATGGCCCCATTTTAAGTTGCATAGATGATCATAATCAAGTGGTCTAAGATTTTTATCAGCATGAATGAATAAATAAAAACAAACAAACATGAGAAAAAGTTTACTTGGTATTATTTGTATTGCACTGATGTGCATCAGCACAATAAGCCTTACCGCTCAAAACGAGAGTTCAGCAAAGATTCTGTTACCGAAGTCAATTGCCCTGACCCAGGCAGCAAAGAAAAGCACACCGAATATTAATGTCGCAAGTTGTGGTCCTGATACTCTTTTGTATTCATATATTAAAGAAGTCGGGTTCACAGCACCAAACGATTCATTTTTTATTGACGCAATGGTTGGCGCAACCCGAATCGCTTCTCAAGGTTACGCGTTAAATACAAACGCAAATATTCAC
>CBIHPU010000299.1:0-5208 GCA_966211935.1 uncultured bacterium
TTCGTTTGTTTTGTTACCCTTGGAGTGATGTACGTAAAATCCACCAGTGTAACGGCGTTTCATAACATCCATGGACTCACACGAGAAAAGCGCGATCATCACTAATAACAGCGCAGTTATTTTAAAAGTTGTTTTCATAGTTTTTTTCTTTCGATTATTTTCAAATTTAGATTTAAAAGCATTTCACTTCAGTTTTATTTAAGTCTATTTGTTAACAGAGTCCTTTCAATTATAAGTTGAAAAACCCATATGAAAGCACTATTTTTACATTGTGTTGGAAAGAATAGGCATAAGTATCCTCTTTACCTTTTTATCCTGTGGATTAATTTTCCCCCAGGTTAAAAAAGATGAAGAGGAGAAGAAAGAACGTAAAACAAGTCCCTTTGATTTACGTAACTACAAACCAGAAGCCAGGGACAAGGTATTGATTGAATTTACCCATTGCGGTTGGCTGAATTTACCGAAAGGCGTGCAGAACGACTGGTGGTCAAGAGGTGCCAATTTTCAATTGTATTTTGATTATCCTTTTGGCAGATCCAACTTTTCTATTGCCTGGGGAGCTGGTATTGCAGCCCATAATATAAGCGGCAATGCAAAAACAGTCTACCAGATAGATTCACTGGGAAATGAAACAACGATTTTTACCCCACGTGAACTTCCTTATCGTAAAAATATCATCGGAGCAAAAATAATTGAGGTACCCGCCGAGATTCGTTTCAGAACAAGACGGGCACGTTCTTTTAAAATTTCATTGGGGTTTAAAGCGGGTTACACGGTTCAGAACTTCAGAAAAATTTTTGACGATGGAGGCAAGGCCAAATATTTTGACATACACAACTATAATCCGCTACGCTATGGTGTGGTGTTTAGAGTTGGATACGAACAAGTATACCTCAGCGCGTTCTACTCATTATCGCCGGTTATCAAAAAAGATAAAGGTTCTCCCAATATTTTTCCATATACCATTGGTATTGGAATTGCGCCGTGGTAAAACTAACAATGTGCAAGTATGTTCAGTGATGTAAAACTGATAACCGCCCTGCAAAAGGAACGTAAACGTTTACGAAAAAGGGACGGGCAGGTTATTGATGAAGTGAACCGCATTTTGCAGGAAGAACTCTTCAGTGAAAAAAATATACTTCGCAACCTGAAAACTTACAATCGCAGTTTCGAATTTCTGCGAGAAGAGGGACTGGATAGAAACCGCATTTTCAGCATCAACGAGATAAAAAATATTTGCATACAATACGACCTTCGATTTCTTGACAGTCAGAAATACAAAGGATCCATACCCAATGAAGCGATCGCGGAGATCAGAATTTTATCACGCGAGCGGAAAAAACCACTTGAAGCATTTAAGATAATGGGGCCCATAAACAGTTTTCGCATTAAGCATACTGAATCAGACCCAATGTTGTTTGCGGAAACTGATAAAGGGAACTATTACCTTGTTCATCACTGGGATCACAAAGTTCCATGGCACAAATCATTCACCGTTTTTCCATTCAGGAAATTCGAAAATCTTTTATTGAGTATTGGAAGTATTTGCGGTTTTTTCACTCTAATTACTCCTCAGTCCTGGATAATGGATACCCACGCTTTTGAATATTGGGGCATGCACAGGTTCGCATTATTCTTTCACCTATTCATAGTATTTGGAGGATTCACGATGTTCCTAATGTTGTCATTTCATCGAGGTTTTACATCAGGTAAATGGGACGAAGATTCTTTATGACGCCGGACCATCTTCTTTCTCACGGCTCTTTACCAAAAAAAAGAAATCATTCTCAAGCGGAAGATAACCGTATTCATAACAGAAAAAATACACCGCTCCTTTCTGCGTTTTTAAAACGTTGGTGTAATAATTGAAATTGAATCCAAGCTCATTTAATTTATTCCGATGAACACGCGCTTTTCCATCAGGATTAAGATCCATAATTATGCGCCTGTTCTTTTTTAGGATGTTATTGATGTTGCGGACGTAATTGGTAGAGTCGGAATTGTTCCGGTTATTAAAAGTGTTGCGGCACTGATCAGAACAAAAACGTTTATCTACGCGGCCCTGGAACTCTTCTCCGCATTCGGCACATTTGCGCGCTTTCTTTCTTGCTGCGGCTCCCTGCATAAATAAAAAAGTAGGATTAATTTTTTGTGATCAGTTCCTTCAGATCTACTGACATTACTCTTGAAATATCTTTCAGCTGTGTAAGCGTAATCTGAGATTTTCCATTTTCAATACGGGAATAATTATTCTGTGACATACCGAGTTCACGAGCAACATAATCCTGCGACCATCCGAGTTCACGACGCATTTTTTTCAGGTTGGTTCCAACAAGTTCGTTGATGTTTTCCATATTGTAGGATTGAAATTTTATTCCAAAGAATTTTCTTCCAATGCTAAAATAAGATTCATTCTCTTTCACACAAACTCATTTTTTACTAATCAAAGAGATTTATCCGTATTCCGGATACGAAACATGTCCTAAACCGGTAAAGGTTAAGTTAAATATGATTATTTTTAAACGTTTGCAACAAGTAAAAACACTCATTTTCATGTAAATAGGCTAGGTAATTCTACCGAAATCTAATAATTACAAAAAAGTTGATGTGTATTAAGAGTGTTTACTCTGTTTATTTGTCCCGTAACAATCGCTCTTTGACCATACAGAATTCAAGATAGGGGGAGACCCGGAATCCTTATAGTAAGGATACTCCGGGCGGGGGATTTGCGAACGGCGTGCATTAAAAAACGCTTTATGAGAATATTAATTCTTTCCGCAATCCCCCACACATTATAAAGGCATGTAGTTAAAAACTGCATGCCTTTTTCTTTTTCATTGTGTTTATGGAATGTCCAGTGAAGCTGCATCTAAATAACAGCAACACAAAATACTTCCGCCATGAAAAACGCAATAACTCTTATCATACTGATCATTTCTTCATACACTTTACAGGCGCAAAAAGACGAGCAGGGAAAAGATCGTACAAAATCTCCCTACTTTGAAATTGCTGGAGCGCGATCAGAAACAGAAACACTTCCATTGCTCAGCACAACCGCGGATGTAAATATTGCCGGAGTTATTGCGGATGTAAAGGTCAGGCAAGTGTATGTTAACCGCGGAAAAACGCCAATTGAAGCGAGCTATATTTTCCCACTCAGCACAAGAGCCGCTGTTTACGGAATGCAGTTTACCTTGGGCAAACGTGTGGTGAAAGCGCAAATACAGGAAAAGGAAAAAGCACTGCAGATTTATAATGATGCAAAAGATGAAGGTAAGACAGCAGGACTTGTTCAGCAACATCGTCCGAATGTTTTTCAGATGAACCTTGCTAACATCATGCCTGGCGACACTATAAATGTGGATCTCTTCTATACGGAATTGGTACTTTGTGAAAACGGAATTTACGAATTCGCCTACCCCACTGTAGTTGGCCCAAGATACACTGCAGAAATCGACGTCGCAACAAACACACCGAATGAAAAGTGGATTGGAAATCCATATACCAAAGAAGGAAAACTTCCGACATACCTTTTTGATATCAAAGCAAAAATAAACGCGGGCGTTCCTGTAAACGAAGTAAAATGCACAAGTCATGACGTACAGGTGAACTTCGATTCACAATCAACGGTAAAAGTTGATCTAAAATCATCCGATGTTAACCGTGGAAACAAAGATTTTATTTTGCAGTACCGATTAACCGGAAATAAAATACAGGAAGGAATTCTTTGTTATGAGGATGGAAAAGAAAATTACTTTCTGATGATGATGCAACCACCAAAAACAATTTCAAGCAAAGAACTTCCGCCGCGCGAATATATTTTCATTATGGATATTTCCGGCAGCCAGATGGGATTTCCTATTGAAGTATCTAAAGAGCTGATGAAGAATCTGCTTGGCAACCTCCGTTCACAGGATAGGTTCAATGTGCTTTTGTTTGCCGGAAGTTCCGCGTGGTTGAGTGATTCATCTTTAGTAGCGAGCAATGAAAATATTCAGAAAGGGATTGACCTGGTAACACAACAGCGGGGAGGCGGCTCAACCAATCTGCTTGGCGCGCTTCAGAAAGCCATGAGCTTTAAAAAAACGAGCGGATATTCAAGAACTTTTGCAATCTCAACTGATGGTTATATCAGTGTAGAAAAAGAAACGTTTCAATACGTAAAAGATAATCTTGGTGACGCGAATTTCTTTACGTTTGGAATAGGTACAAGCGTTAACCGCTTTTTGATTGAAGGACTCGCGCACGCGGGAATGGGTGAAACCTTTGTAGTAACCAAAGCGGATGAAGCAAAACCTACCGCTGAAAAATTCAAATCATATATTGAAAATCCGGTACTCACAAACATCAAAGTCAATTACGAAGGATTTTCAGTTTACGATATGGTTCCAGTGAATGTTCCTGATATTTTTTCACAACGTCCGATAATAATTTTCGGAAAATATAAAGGCTCGCCATCAGGAAGTATTCACGTTACAGGAGTAAACGCGAATGGAAAATATTCTTCTTCAATTAATGTTTCAGCTGCCAAAGCAGATAAGGCAAACAACGCTTTAAAATTTCTGTGGGCAAGAAACAAGATCCGCGAATATGATTTTGCAGGAAAGATCGGCAACATTGTAAAAAATGAAATTACCCAGCTGGGACTTGAATATGGATTGCTTACTGAATACACATCATTTGTAGCAGTGGACAACCAGGTCAGAAACAAATCAGGGAAGCTTGACTCAGTTGCGCAACCGCTGCCGTTGCCGGAAGGTGTTACAGAAAACGCGCTTGGCACCTACGGCGTGGCAGTGAATAACGCGCCCGCAGCCAAAGCCTACACAGTAACAAGTTATAACGCAGTTAACGGCGCTGGCACCACTTCTTATTCCTATCACCAATCAACATCATCAGGGAAAAAAGGTGTTAAGAAAAATGAAGGTGCATCGCTTCGTGAAGTTCAGGCACAGAAAGTCAAACCTCAGGATGCAAAAAAAGACACAGATGAAAAAGCTGAAGAAACAACGTCACCGGTAGAAGCGGAAACTGCTGATGTACTTAATTATGTTGACATCATGCCTGAGTTTCCGGGAGGAACTGCGGCGATGCAAAAATTTATCCTGGAAAAAATAATTTATCCCGCTAAGGCCAAGGAGCAAAAAATAACAGGAACAGTTTACCTGGTATTTACGGTGTGCAAAGACGGGACAATAAAAAACATAC
>CBIHPU010000300.1:0-5197 GCA_966211935.1 uncultured bacterium
ATCTGTTCTGTTCACCCACTATCAGTTCCTTAAGCCATTCCATTCCCTGCTTGTGAATCCGGGTATCATCCGGTGTAATATCAATGTACTTGCCGGTAAGAAGTCCGGACGCGAGAGGCGACCAGATAGTTGTTCCCAATCCAAAATCCCTGAATAGTTTACTATATTCTACTTCCACTCTGTCGCGTGTGAACATATTGTATTGCGGCTGTTCCATAACGGGTGGAACCAGATTATACTGACGTGCGATCATATATGCCTCCGTAATTTCCTGTGCGCTCCACTCGCTTGTGCCCCAGTAAAGAATTTTACCCTGCGCAATAAGATCATGCATTACACGCACAGTTTCTTCCATTGGCGTGTTCTTATCCGGACGATGACAGAAGTACAGATCGAAATAATCAACCTGCATCCTACGAAGCGAATTATGACAGGCTTCAAAAATATGTTTTCTGCTCAACCCGATCTGGTTGGGAAGTTTTCCTCCCCAGTAAACTTTACTCGATACAACATAGGTCGATCTGTTCCATCCCATTTTTTTCAGAATGTTTCCCATAACGATCTCTGATTTCCCGCCGGCGTAAGCTTCCGCGTTGTCAAAAAAATTCACGCCATTATCATAAGCGATCTTCATGCATTCTTCGGCTACATCATCCCCCACCTGGCTGCCGAATGTTACCCAGCTGCCAAATGAAAGTGCAGAAACCTGCAAACCACTTTTTCCGAGTCTTCTGTATTCCATATTATAGAAAAATTTTTCGTGAAGTTAGATAATTATGGCAAAAGATTGCCTTCAGAACTTCCTGTTTACACTTAGTCTTTTTCAATCAGTCCCTGTTCCTCTCTCCTGCTGTAATCTCCTATCAGCCAAATATACCATAACACTCCCACAGCGTACAATGCTGCAGTAAGCAGAAAGAGATTAACGAAGGAATACCCGGTATTAAATACATAAGCTGAGAATAAAAGCCCAAGAAACCAACTTCCGCTCCATATCGCGCTTGTAAATACACTTACAATTTCACGGTTATGTTTACCCACATAATTCATTACTACTTCAGATGTCATTGGTCCCGCAACATTCATTAAGGGCTGGCGAAGTAAATAGAATGCTACCGCCACCACTACTGCAAGCGACATTTGATTATAATATTCTGTAGTTGCCATTGCAACAAGTGAAATGACAGCCAACCCTTGTGTGGCCGGTATGGCAGTTCTGAATCCGATTCTTCGTTTTATTTCCGGAACCATCAGCGCGGCCCAGGCTACAAGTATTGCCGCTGACGTACTGACAGGAGCAAAGTCACCGATACCAAGATTGTGAACGCGAAAGAAAAACAAACTGATGAGCGGAATGGTTAACCCCGCGCCTATTGCGATGAGCAATGTCGGAATTAAAGCTCGTATTATAAGGTCCCAATCGTATTTTTTGCCCTGATTGTTTTTTATTCGCTTTGCTACAACCTTTTCATCAAGCATCGCCGCTTTTAAAAAATACACTCCCGCCATGCTTAAAACGCAGATGGTAATTATTACAGTTTTCTCATCGAAAAACTCAGGATTGATCAGATCCATGAAATAGATCATTATTCCGCTTGCAATTCCAGCAAAGCTAAAAGTAGCATATGATAGCGCGATGCCTGCTGTATGATTTTCCATATGCGAATTGCGCATTATGAAAGGAATAATCGGAATCTGAATAAACGTAAATGACGCGCCCCATAATATCTGGCTGATATATATGAGCCACAAACTTTTTACGTGTATAGCGAAAATAATAAGTAGACCAAACAGCGGAACGCAAATGGAAGAAATAAAAAAAAGTTTCCTTACCCGCTTGCCAACGATCAGAAAACCTAAAGGAACAGCAAGCAGAAGAACTCCAAGAAAACGAAATGAGGTGATAGCAGAGATCTCCGCTTCTGTAAATCCTTCCTTCTCCATGTAAACCGGCTGCACATTAAAGAACGTAACGTTAACCAGCTGAACAAAAAATTCGGCTATAACGATAAACAAAATTGGCCTTTCGAGTTTTTTATAGGAATTAAGAAACGGAATCATCGCGGCCGTAAAGATAAACGCGTTATGTCAATTAACGCTGACAGGTAATAACAAGTCATGATTAAACGATTGGAACTGTGAGCGTGATCAGCGCCGTTAATGTTTAAACTTAGCATTCACAACAGTTAAAAAGTAACCATACTTCTGTTTGTTCTTACCGGAAATAGTTACTTTTAGTAACAAGATTGAAAAGAGCGGCGATTATACTTGCATTCAGTTTCACCTTTTTGAACGGATATTGTTTTTTCAGAGGTGATTCAATATCTACGGACAGTATCGTAGAGTATGCTAAAAAATTTCTTGGTACAAAATATATTTATGCTTCCTGCGACCCCAAACGCGGATTCGATTGTTCTGGTTTTACTTATTATGTATTTAAAAATTTCAAGCTTAAGGTTCCGCGTTCCTCAATAGATTATGAGAAATACGGACAAACCATAAACAAGGATTCAGCCCGTCGCGGCGATATAATAGTTTTTACTGGCACAAACGCGAAAAACAGGCGCGCGGGTCATGTTGGAATAGTGATTTCCGGGCCGGGAGAAGATCTGAAGTTCATTCATTGTTCAAGTAACAAAAAGCGGGGCGGAGTTATTATCTCATCATTTAAAGAATCCCCCTATTACGAGCGAAGATTTATTCGTGTTTGCCGCCTTCCGGCTCTGTAATTGCTGCCATTTCTCTTTTTATAGAAAATCTTTACTTTTACCCGGTTAATAACAGTTTATATCTGCACTGTAATAAGAGAAAGGGATTGTTATTTTTGCAGAATCAATTTAAGAATTATGGCAAACAACCTATTATCCGGAAAGCGCGGAATTATTACGGGAGCGCTAGATGAAAATTCAATTGCATGGAAGGTAGCTGAAAAGGCGCATGCTTACGGTGCTAAAATTGTTCTGACCAACGCGCCTATTGCCATGCGGATGGGTAAGATCAATGAACTTGCCGAAAAGATCAATAGCAAGATTATTCCCGCAGATGCCACCAGTACTGAAGAGATAAACAAGTTGCTGACCGAATCACAGGAATTCTTAGGTGGTAAGATCGACTTCATTCTCCATTCAATAGCTCAAAGCCCGAACATCCGTAAAAACATCGGATATCCAGAACTGAATTACGAATTTTATAATAAAACACTCGACATCTCTGCGCTCAGTTTACATAAAATTTTAAGCGAGGCGTATAAAATGGACGCAATGAACGAATGGGGCAGTGTGGTTGCTTTATCGTACATAGCGGCACAGCGTACGTTTTCGTTTTACACCGATATGGCTGATGCAAAAGCATTGCTCGAGTCAATTGTCCGCAGCTTTGGATATCATTACGGAAAACACAGGAAAGTAAGAGTAAACAGCGTGTCACAGAGTCCCACAAAAACTGTTGCGGGCGCCGGCATTAAAGGCTTTGACACTTTCTTCGATTTTGCAGATCTGAACTCACCGTTAGGAAACGCAAGCGCGGATAGTTGCGCTGAATATTGCATTTCATTATTCAGTGATCTTACAAAAATGGTAACAATGCAGAACCTGTTCCATGATGGTGGCTATTCAACTACCGGCGCTTCCGCAGATCTTATGCATAAATTTACCGGAGAGTAAGCTATTACTGTAAAATACGCGAGATTCAATTTGAAAATGGTTTGCAGAAAATATGCAAGCCATTTTTTTGATGCAAATCCGTCTAAATAAATTTGATTCCGTTGTTAGCGAAAACAAAAAACCCCGGTACTAACCGGGGCTGAATAATATTTTATAAATGGATTAGAATTTCGAACGGATACGACGCACAACTTTTCTTCCTTTTTTACGGAAGAAACTGCCGTAACGGCTGCGATAAAAAGAAGACTTCCCTCTGATTACATAGCTATAAGAAAATGAAGTAGTAATATACGCGTCATTATGTGTAGGATCACCTCTTTTATCCGGAATAGTATTTCCGTCTGCAGTAAAAGGAATGCCGTCATAATTTTTTGACCATCCGGCTTCGTATGTTTCAGCATCAACAGCGTTGGTTGCAAATACAACCGCTGCGGTTTCGCTATCCACCATATTTGGATCCGGGTAATTCGCTTTTATATCATCAAGATAATCAGTGAACGTTGTTCTCCAGTTGATTTCCCATCCAAAACGGTGTCGCTTTTTGAAAGTATAATGGAATCCTATTCCAACAGGAAGACAAAGGACAACAGGCTTATATGGAGTTTCCTGCCCTTCGGTCATCAGCGGCCTCAGCTTATAAACTCTTCCACCAATAACAGTTTTAGGACTGTGATAAAGAGCGCCTACGCCAGCGAAAGCATAAAAACGCAAAGCATTTCTGAATCGGTAGGAGGCGCCCAAATCAGTGTTCTCATAAAACATCCACTGCGCAGTTGCAGTGAGTTCAAACACATTATTGCGGAAATTAAAATTTCTGTAATGACGGCCCGGATTGGTTGTTAGCGCATCGTCTCCTTCCAAACGGATATAGGAAAAATTACCCTTGAAATAGATTTCACGTCTGAATTTGTAACGTGCAAAACCAGCAACTTCATACCTTGTTTTAGCCATTTTCATGTCGGCAACAAAATCACGGCGGGTATTAGCTTTACCGCCGATGTCACCAAGATAATTGGATGCGCCTACACTTCCACCATACTCCCATTGGTATTGTGAAAACATGCATGCTGGCAGCGCCATAATAGCAACAACAAGAACTCCGGATAAAAATTTTCTCATGCGCACGTTTTACTTAAAAAACAAATATAATTTAATAATTACTTTCGTACAAATCTGATCATCATTTTTATAAATGACCAATATTAAGCTAATCAACATACTTTTCAACATAAAATACCCCATCATTCAGGCAGGAATGGTTTGGTGCAGCGGCTGGGAACTGGCTTCCGCTGTCAGTAACGCGGGGGGACTCGGACTGATTGGATCGGGAAGCATGTATCCCGACATATTGCGGGAGCATATCAGGAAATGCAAAAAAGCAACAGATAAGCCATTTGGAGTTAACGTTCCGCTTATTTATCCCCAGATATCCGACCACATGCAGATCATCATCGACGAAGGGGTGAAAATTGTTTTCACCAGCGCGGGTAATCCGAAAACATGGACCGGTACTTTAAAAGAAAAAGGCATTACTG
>CBIHPU010000301.1:0-5180 GCA_966211935.1 uncultured bacterium
CCGTTTTTTTTCGTCGGGTAACGAGTTAGTCGAACTGCGAGATAAAGATGGAATTATTTACCGTATTGGCAGTCAACGCGCTACAGATCTATTTCGCATAATAAATCAAAAAGTTAAAAAAAGGATTTAGGGAAAATCTTACCTGAAACGCCTGTAACCATTTTACTTTTTTTCGATATAACTAAAATGAACCCGTAAAGCCGGGGCCGGTTAACTATTCACTAAACCCACTATCTAAACCGCCTAAAACATGTCAACAACAACAACACCCGCTTTTAAGGAAATTGAAAAGGAATCTGTAGCAGAGCTCCAGTTTCCTGATGTGGACGTGCTTTCAGATCCTGCAGCAATACACGAACGGGATTTTGAATTACGGCGCGCACTTGCTCTCGGCAACCTTGAACGTTCCAAGGCACGCATTTATTTTCAGGATGAAAAAAGCGGTTATGTTATTGAGACTACAGTGTGGGGAATAACAGACAAACGCGTGATTTTAAAACAGGGAAATGTTATTCCGATTAAAAGGATTCACAAAGTAAGCATCTGAAGTTTTACGACAGAAAAAAAAATTCGAAAGAGACTCCGAAAAAATATTTTTCTTGATTATGAGAAATGAAAAAGAACGGTATGGTTATTGAAATTGCTTTGTAATGAAAAAGTCAGCTTTTTTTATTTTACTAGTGTTTTGTAGTGCGAAACTCATGTTCGCGCAGAAGAAAAACACAGAAAAGCATGTTGTGTGGCGAACATATTTTGAGCCATCAAAAACAAATCTTGATGAGGGTTTTATTGTTTTTGAAGCAAGGATCGACAGTGGTTACCAGATGTTCGCGCGCCACCAGATGCCACAGCTTCCGTTAGGCGTTGATTTCATTATAAAACCAAACGCTGATTTTTCATTGTCCGGTGATATTATTTCACCTACGCCAACCATTGCTTACAACCACGCATATGAAACGCCTGTAGCGGTATATAAAGGCACTGTTGAGTTCCGTCAGAAAATAAAAATCAAATCACAGAAGGAATTCGATGTGCAGGCAACAGTTGAAAATGAAGAAGCGTCTATGACGGAAGAAGTCTGCTATCAAAAAGATGTGCTGACAATAAACGTCAAACCACGTAAGGGAGTTAAACTCAAATTCCTATAGGATTCAGCAAATTATCTGGTTAGCCACAGATTTCCCAGATTTACACAGAGCATTTCTTATTTGCGTTGATCTGCGTTATTCGCGACCACCAGGAGTAACCACAGATTTTCAGGATTTACACAGATATTTTTTCTCCGAAAGACTCACATATTCTTTAGCCGCGAATTTCGCTAATCGACGCAGATTAGTTTTTCTCCGTGTAACTCCGCCTTTTCACTCCATGCCAGTGGTTTAAATGTGTTCGCCACAGATTTCCCAGATTTACACAGATCATTTTTTTATTTGCGTTGATCTGCGTTATTCGCGGCGAAAGAGGAGCCACATATTTTCAGATTCTTTTATCTGTGTTGATCTGCGTCATCTGTGGCCAAAATGGGAGCCACAGATTTTCAGGATTTACACAGATATTGTTTCTCCGAAAGACTCACATATTCTTTGCCGCGAATTTCGCTAATCGACGCAGATTAAATTTCTCCGTGCAGCTCTGTAATCCTATCAGTGCCTTCGTGGTTAACGAAATTAGTAGATTCGTATTGTATTCATAATCCTGACGTTCACTTTCGTTCAGTCAAAGTCTTCGATTCGTAGATTATTCGGCATAATATTTGGTATTTTAGCGTCATGACCAGAATTTCTTTTTTATTCGCTTTTTTTATTACTTCAATTTTTGTCGCATCCGCGCAGCAAAAAATGGCAGTATTAAACCCTGTAAAATGGGAGTTTTCCTATGAAGAAAACAAGGATACTTTGATTCTGCAAATGACTGCAGTCCCTGATCCTGACTGGCATATTTATTCGCAGCAGGTGCCGGCAGACGGACCTGTTCCTACTTCTTTTAAATTTAATGAGGATGAAAAACTTTTTAAGTTATCAGGTTCTGTAAGCGAACCTGACGGTGAAAAGAAAATGGACGAAGCTTTCGGTGTTGAAATTAAATCCTTTGATGGAAAAGTAGTTTTCACTCAAAAAGTATTACGGGTAAGCAAAGAAGGATTTAAACTAACAGGAGAAGTAGAATACATGACCTGCAACAATATGCAATGCCTGCCGCCAAAGGTTATTCCGTTCGCAATTGTTATTCCGGCCCTGTAATCTGGAATTTTGCTACAGATTTCACCGGTTAGGCGGATAGTTTAATATTACCTATTCGTAATTCTGACGCTCATTTCATTTGGCCAGAATCTTAGATTCGTAGATCTGGCTACAGATTAATCAGATTTACACAGATAGTTTAATATTACCCATTCGTAATTCGCAGATTCCTCCCAAATCAAATAATTGCTAATTTTTCGGTATTTTAACGACCGTTTAAAAGCCAGCTGTCTATACTTTTAGATAGATTTGAGCCAGAAAAAATACGCATATGTCTTCACGGTTACTTTTCTCCCGGAAAAAAATTTCTGCCCTTTTACTTTCAAAAATCCTCTTTGTCGCTTTTTTGTTTTCGATAACAAAAACCAGCGCGCAGCAAGTTTACGCTCATTGGAATCCCGAGGTTAAAAAAGTAAGCGACTGCGAATTCGACCTCATCTTTAAAGTGAAGATCGATCCAACATGGCACATGTATTCGCAAATTCCTGTTGAAGGCGACGGCCCGCTTCCTACTGAAATCCAGTTTAAAAAATCTCCGGATTATGAACTGGTTGGTAAAACAAAAGAAAGCAAGCCACACGAAGAGATGGATAAGGTCTTCGAAGTAATGGTGAAGTATTTTGAGTTTGAAGCGACATTCACACAAAGAATTAAAGTTCTCTCGAATAAAAAGTTCCAGGTTACGGGAAAATATTATTACCAGGTTTGCACAGACTCAAAATGCATTAATCATAACGATGAGTTTGTGTTTAATGTGGATGGCACCAATTGTAAAACTAAAGGTGTCAGATTAAAAGAAGTTGCAGATGCTGACAGTATAAGGAAGGCAGACTCACTTGCTTTAGCTAAAAAAGCAGATTCACTCGCGTCACCTGATAAAAAAGACACCCTGACTTCTTCCGCAACAGTTTCAACTGACACTGTTACTCCTGCGTCAGAGTCCGATAAATCTGAAGAGAACAAGAGCGAATCTCTGTGGGCGATTTTTATAAAAGGCTTTGCAGGCGGATTGTTTGCCGTATTTACTCCTTGCCTGTTTCCATTAATTCCTATGAACGTGAGTTTTTTTACAAAACGTTCCAAGACGCGAGCAAAAGGAATCTCTAATGCATCACTTTATTCTTTCTTCGTAATATTTATTTACGTGGCATTAGGTCTTGGCGTAGCACTTGCAATTGGACCAGACAGACTAAATGCCTTATCAACGAACAAGTACGTGAACATTGTTTTTTTCCTGATCTTTTTGATTTTCGCAATTTCATTTTTTGGCGCATTTGAAATAACGCTGCCGAGTGGTTTTGTAAATAAAATGGATTCAATGAGCGACCGTGGAGGATTTATTGGAATTTTCTTTATGGCGTTTACGCTTGTGCTTGTTTCATTTTCATGCACAGGTCCCATTGCGAGCTCATTGCTCATTGAAGCCGCGTCAACAGGAAAACTACTTGGTCCTGGATTAGGAATGTTTGGTTTTGGTCTTGCACTTGCGCTTCCATTTGGATTCTTCGCATACGCGCCGTCGTTGATGAATACATTACCGAAATCCGGAGGATGGTTAAACGCAGTGAAAGTGTGTTTAGGATTTATCGAGCTTGCATTCGCGATGAAATTTATTTCAAACGCTGATCTGGTGACGCAATCTTACATCATTACCCGCGAAGTTTTCATTACTAGCTGGATAGTTATTTTCGGTTTAATGGGCGCTTACTTATTGGGTGCATTTAAAATGGCGCACGATTCTCCTGTCAGCTCTGTTTCAATTCCACGGTTAATGTTTGCGATACTTTCATTTTTTATCGTGATTTACATTCTGCCAGGTTTATGGGGCGCACCTTTAAAATTGCTTTCAGGAATTTTACCGCCTTCAAATTATTCAGAAGCGCCGGCTGGTTTCGGCAGTTCATCTAAGGCAGCTGCTGAAATAAAAGATGAAGAATTCAAACCGTACATTCATATCGGAGTTCATAATATTCAATTATTCAAAAACGACTATGAACATGCATTGGCCTATGCAAAAAAAATGAACAAGCCGTTGATGATCGATTTCACGGGATACAATTGTGCCAACTGCCGTAAAACGGAAGATTATATCTGGTCAGATGAAGGAATAAAAAACCGGCTGAACAATGACGTGGTGCTTGTCGAATTATTCGCAGATGATGACGCTGAACTACCGGATAACGAAAAGAAGAAAGTCTTGTTTTATGGTAAGGAAAGAACTTTAGAAACCGTTGGAGATAAATGGAAATACTTCGAGTTTCAACATTATAATGCTGTGCAACAACCATTATATGTTATCGTTGATCACAACGGCAAAACATTAGCTGGTCCACGCGGATACGAATCAGGAATTGAAGATTACGCGAAGTGGATGGATGAAGGAATTAAAAAATTCAAGGAGCAGAAAAAATAATTACTGCTTTCTGATAATCCGCACTACAGGATACCGGTTGTGACTCTTCTCTTTAAACTTTGAGTGCTGGAAAATAAAATTCAGCTGGCTCCAGTGATTCTCTCTTAAGTTTTTGTCTGCCGCTTTCGCGCTGTCGAGCTTTATCTTAACCTCCGGCTCGTCAATTAAAATCTGTTCGGCTACGTCTTCAAAAACGTAATCGCTGAACCATTCCTTCTGCTGCAAAATGGGATCGAAATAATTCCACGCAAAAAAACTGTCTTCGCTTCTCGGCTCCAGTGTTTCTACCAAATATCTTACAGCAGGTTGGTTTGTTGAGATCAAATAATCTCCTTTCAAAAATTTCAGGAGCTGCTTTTCCGCCCGTGTTTTAATTTCTGAATGAACATAATGTCCTTCATATGGTCTCGGACTTGTTTTATAATCGGTGATGTAATAAACTTCGCATTCAACTACAGAATCTTTTTTCAGGCGATTCATTTTTACTCCGTTCAATTTTAAAATCTCAATTACTTCGTTCCAAGCTT
>CBIHPU010000302.1:0-5160 GCA_966211935.1 uncultured bacterium
CCGCCTCCGAATTTTCCGGCAATAGAAATCATAATAATTACTCTTCAGATCATCCAGAGATGAGAGTCGTTGAGTAAACCGATCTGAGTTCTCAATCCTGTCAACACAAAGAATAATGGTAGCAGCAATCCAAGAGAAACTGATTCAACCTTATCTGTTAGTATTCTCCGGAACCCAATAGATGGTGGCATGATAACGCCAGCTAGAAAAGCCCCGAACAACGCGTGTATTCCGATAATTTCTGTGACGAGAGACGAGATAAGCAGAATGCCGAATACCGCGGCAACAATGTTTAAACTGAGCGATTCACGATTTGAATAAACTTCTCCTAATTTTTTCACGAATGGCTGAACGAGTTTCAACATCAGTACTACATAAATAAGCGCCATTGCGATAATGAACAGGGCGCTGGTAACAGTACCTGCTTTTACGATAGCGATAACAGCGGCCAGTATGCACCAGGCAGTGAGGTCATCAGACGCGGCGGTAGTAAGTGCAAGTGAACCGAGTTTTGTTTTGGTTAGATCACGTTCCTGCAGTATTCGTGCAAGTACAGGAAATGCGGTAATGCTCATGGCGCTACCCATAAAAAGACTAAAGGAAGTGAAGTTGATTGATTCGGGTGCGAAATCTTCATAAAGAAATTTCGCAAGTCCCATTCCAAGCAAAAATGAAATAATAATACTTGTGTGGCTGATAAAGATCGCGTCGCGCGCCTTTGTTTTCAAAACTTTCAGGTCAAGTTCCATTCCGATAACAAACATAAAAAGCACCACTCCTACCTGACTTAAAAACTGGAGGTTTCCCAATGATTCTTTTGGAAAAAGAAAATCACTGTATTCCGGGAACCACATTCCCATCAACGATGGACCAAGAAAAATTCCCGCTAAAATTTCACCAATTACTGTTGGCTGGCCAATTTTATTGAATATAAATCCAAATGTCCTCGCCGTGAAAACTATTGTAATTATCTGCAGTAAAAGTATTGCGAGCGGATGAGTAAGGTTTTCATGGATGGTTTTACTGAAGTTGTCCCAGGCACTTTCATGAACAATGTTGGTTGCTGTAACATGATTTTTAAAGTCGGCTGTTTTTTCCGATTCAATAAGCAAATACATGAGCCCTGCAAAAACTGCAAGGTTCACAATATAAAAAATAAGGCTCCGGTAATTCTTCAGCATGCGCGCCAAAAGTACAAAGAATGTTTACACCAGTCAGGATATATTGATGTGGTACACGTCCATTTTATTACGAGGGATAGAAGGAACATGAAATCCTCCGCTCTGCGGAATATCCTCTAAAAAGTCAAAAACCGTGCAGGTGGAAGGTAATCCTGAAAATATCAAAGTAAATGTGTGTTGTTGTCCGCCTTCAACAACTGTCCAGTAAGGATAGAGACTAATGTTCTCGTGATGTATAAGTGAAGATCGATGTGAAGAATGTTTGTCGACCAGAAAAGTTGTTTTCCAGATTCGGATCAGTTGAGGTACACCGGCCGGACAATTGAAGGAGCAGTGAACGATCACCTGCTTCTCTTCTAAAACTTCTTCCTTCAGCTTTTGTGAAGTTTCAGAGTCGATTTCAACTTCAGGAGGCGCAATGAGTATTTCAGGTTCGGGAAGCGTCACCGTTTCTCTTCTGAATTATTTCAATAATTCGTCAAGCATTTTTCTAAGATCTTCTTCACTCTGAAAGCCTGTTTTGTTCGCGATCTCTTTTCCGTTTTTATAAGTACGAAGTATTGGAAGGCTTTCAATGCCAAGAGCCTTGGCCAAATCTTTCGCCTGATCAACATCCATCTTGATAACAAGAGCCTTTCCTTCATATTCGCTTCTCAGTTTCTCAAGCGAAGGAGCCATTCTTTTGCAGGGTGCGCACCATTGAGCGTAGAAATCGATGAGAACGGGCAAAGCGCCGTTTGTAATGCTGTCAAATTGTTGTTTGTTATAAATATGATGAGGTAATGCAGCTACCGCCACTTCAGTTTTTGACACAGGAGTTTCGGATGTAGCGATTGTCTTACCTGCATTTTCCCAACCCATGAAGCCACCTTTCAGATCGTACACTTCAGTAAAACCTGCTTTACGGAATTGTTCAGCAGCTGTCGCGCTTCTTCCTCCCGCTTTGCAATAAACATACACCGGAACTTTTTTATCGAGCTTCTCAATTGCCTGCGCAAAATTGGGATCGTAAATATCTATATTCTGTGCGCCCGGAATAAATCCGCCCGAAACTTCTTCAGCGGTCCTTACATCAACAATCTGTTTATTGCCCGGGGCATTAATTTTTTCTTCAAACGTGTTAACATCCAGCAAGCCGCCCTGACCCTGCTTGTTTTGTCCGCATGCGAAAAGTGTAAACAGTAAAATATACTGTGTAAATACCGCTAATTTTTTCATGCGGCAAAGTTACAACTTTAACTCTTTGGTGATTTGTGAATTTTGTGCAAAAAGGAAAGCACAACAACTAATATTCAGTAAAACTTTTCGAGTACCGTTCTCAGTTCATTGGCCTGACGCACACCACTTTCTTTCCATTTCATTTCTCCGTTCTTAAAAATTGCTAATGTGGGAACGCCCCGTATCTGGAACGCTTCAGCTATAGCAGGATTTTTATCGACATCTATCTTTATTATGGAAGCTTTCTCTCCAGTCATCGATTTTAATTCTTCCAGAATTGGTTTCATCATTTTGCATGGCCCGCACCATTCCGCAAAGAAATCGATGAGGACAGGTTTGTCGCCGCCGATAATGTCCCTGAATGATTTTTTCTCTGACATCGCATTAATATTAATTCTCCGAAGATCTGTAAAAAAAAATCTCCATACAGTGATGAATGTCAGGCGTAAAAGTAATTTCAACTATTTCATTTCACCGCTTTAATAAATATTCACATCTTATCAGCACAGCACCCTATTGACACAAATGTTCTATTTTTGCGAGCTAAAGTAATATTATGGCTTCAGCAACTAAGAACAACAAATTTAAAGGGACCGGTGTAGCAATTGTAACTCCGTTCGCAAAATCCGGCCAGGTGGACTTCCATGGTTTAGGAAATTTAATTGAACACCTCATAAAAGGTAAAGTTGAATACCTGGTTGTACTTGGAACAACGGGAGAATCAGTTACACTTACAAAAGAAGAGAAATCGGAAGTGGTTCAATTTGTAGTTGAAAAAACCCGTAAACGTGTTCCTGTTGTTATAGGAGTGGGAGGGAACAATACAGCTGAAATACTTAATTATTTTGAGCATGCTGATTTTACAGGATTAGCTGCGATATTGTCTGTTTCTCCATATTACAATAAGCCATCGCAGGAGGGGATTTTTCAGCATTACAGAGCTATCGCTGAACACGCGCCACTGCCGGTAATTTTGTATAATGTTCCTGGCAGAACGGCTTCCAATATTTCTGCAGATACAACATTACGTCTTGCTCATGAATTTGACAATATCATTGCAATAAAAGAAGCATCAGGAAATCTTGAGCAGTGCATGAAGATTATAAAAAATCGTCCCGATAATTTTCTTGTAATTTCTGGTGACGACAATCTCACGCTTCCTATGATCGCCTGCGGTGCGGATGGTGTTATTTCCGTTGTTGCTAATGCCCTGCCGAAAGATTTTTCGGAAATGGTGAGACAGGCTGCAAATGGCAAATTGGATGCTGCGCGTAAACTGCATTACAAAACTTTTGAGATAACCGAACAATTGTTTGCAGATGGAAATCCGGGTGGAATAAAGATTGTTCTTGAGTTAATGTAGATCTGCGGCAGTACATTGCGTTTACCTTTGGTGAAGCCAAATGAGAATGTGCAGAAAAAACTGAAAGAGCTAATAAAGGCGTATTAATTTTCTTTTCATGCGGATTCCGGAATTTTTTTTGATCACACTCTTTGCCGCGGCATTCGTATTTCGTTTTCTGCATATTCCCGGCGGAGTTGTTCTGTCAATTATTTCCGGAGGCGCTTTCATGGTTTATTATGCGGTTGGCGGATACTGGATCTTTGTTGCGAAAGATAAGAGGACAGGTATTAAGCAAAATGCTGCAGGCTTGTCAATTTTTTCAGGAATTTTATTCGGACTGTGTTTTGTTCCAATAGTGTTTAAGCTCATGATGTGGCCGGGAGCTGGTATTGGTTTTCTTTTTCTTATTCCGCTCACCATTATTTTTTTCGCAATAAACCTGATCATGATCTTTACTTCTGAAAAGAAAATTTATTTCAGAAACATGACAATTCGTTTCGGTATGATCATTTTTATTTGCTTGTTCTTATTGATGGTGCCAGAAGGTAGTTTGTATAAACTGCAATATGGCGATGATCCGGAGCGTATCAGATTATGGAAGAACAGAAATGATAGTCCGGAAGCGTATGAAGAGTATGAAAAATACATTGACTCTGTAAACCAAAGATAAAATTGCTTAGTAACCGTCAAATATTTTTAAAACACGTTGCGCAGACCAGTCCCGCGCCTATGGGACTTGAAATTGAGCGTGCCGAAGGGATTTATCTTATTGACTCTTCCGGAAAAAAATACGCCGATCTTATTTCCGGAATATCTGTAAGTAATATAGGGCATTCACATCCTGCCATTGTCAGTGCTGTTAATGAGCAGATGAAAAAGCACGCGCACCTGATGGTGTATGGAGAGTATGTACAATATCCCCAGGTGAAGTTGGCTGAAACGCTTGCTAAATTGCTACCAGCGAAACTGGATTCTGTTTACTTTACAAATTCCGGTGCGGAAGCTGTTGAAGGAGCAATGAAGCTTGCAAAAAGAATTACGGGCAGGTCTGAAATAATCTCTTTTAAAAACTCATATCACGGCAGCACGCAGGGCGCGCTGAGCATTATGGGTAGCGAAGAGTTTAAAAACGCGTTTCGTCCCTTGATACCAGGGAACAGAATCTTGAATTATAATGATCCTGAAGGATTAAAAAATATTTCGTCAGGCACTGCTGCAGTTGTTTGCGAAGTGGTGCAGGGTGAGAGTGGAGTTAACGCTGCAGATAACGAATGGCTGAAAAGTTTGAGAAAGAGATGTAATGAGACCGGAACGTTGCTGATCTTCGATGAGATTCAAACAGGCCTTGGAAGAACGGGAAAAATGTTTGCATTTGAACATTATAATATTGTACCGGATGTTTTGTTGCTGGGAACA
>CBIHPU010000303.1:0-5131 GCA_966211935.1 uncultured bacterium
CTACAAACGAATGTCTTAACAACAGCACATCCTTTTCAGATTTTTCCTTGCAGGGATTTGGAAGCATTACAAACTGGAACTGGAATTTTGGAGATGGAAACACAGCAACAATTCAAAATCCTTCCAATACGTATTTAGCTCCCGGAACTTACACCGTTCAACTTATTGTTGCATCTTCAGTTGGATGTTCGGATACTGTTGTAAAAACGACTGATGTTTATGCGTTGCCGCAGGTCGCATTCAGTTACAATGTCAACTGTAGCGGTACCCAATTGTTTATCGATTTTACAAATAACACCACACTTGCTACGCCAGATTCTGTTACAACGTGGTTGTGGGATTTTGGCGGGCAGGGAGGAAGCACACTTCAGGATCCTCCACCGCAATTATTCATTGGCAATGGAAATTTTCCAATAATTCTTATCGCGGGAACAAGCAATGGATGTCTGGATACTGCTTCACAAACCATCTTCATTCCTGTCAAACCAAGCGCGGGATTTTATTATAACAACACAACCGGATTTAATGTTGGAGCCCAGGTTACGTTTATTGATTCCAGCAGTAACGCGTCATTTTATAACTGGAGTTTTGGAGACGGAGCAACTGATACTCTCACTGATCCGCTGCACACGTATTTTTCCAACGGGAACTTCACTGTTACCCTGGTTGTTTCAGATTCATTGGGATGCAGCGATACTGCAACGGCTCTGATTGTTATCTCAACTGTATCGAATGAGATTACAACACTTATTCCGAATGCAATTACTCCAAACGGAGATGATAAAAATGATTTCTGGAAACTCTCTTTCATCAATTTGCTTTACCCTAAAGCTGTTGTTGAAGTCTATAACAAATGGGGACAGCAGGTGTTTTATGACAATGAAGGTTACATTGTGCCGTTTGCCGGAAAATATAAAGGAGAGGAACTTCCGGCGGGCGATTATTATTATATCATAAACCTGAATGATCCCTCAGAGCCGAAGCCTTATACGGGATCACTCTTAATCATAAGATAAGATAGTTTAGATGAAGAAAGGATTTACATATTTATTTTTCCTTGCGGTGATGATTTTTTCATCGCGCGACGGAGCAGCGCAACAGATGGGTATTTATACTAATTACCTGTTGAACGAATTTTACTACAATCCTGCTATTGCGGGATCACGTGATGTTTTTCTCGCAAATATTAATTACCGTAACCAGTGGGTGGGCTTTAACGAAGCGCCCCGCTCATATACTGCTAGTGTGTATGGTTCATGGAAAAACAGACGCAAGGCGGGAATAGGAATGAGTGTTGTTGGAGAACGAGGAGGATTAACGCAGAGAACAGGCGGCTATCTTACTTACGCATATCATTTCAGCTTCACAGAAAAACTCAGGATGGGATTGGGAGTAAGCGCTGGTTTTCTTCAATACAGAGTAAGGTTATATGACGTTCGCGTGGTAGATAGTGGTGATGATTTATTGTCGGGCAACGTAATGAACGCCAATGCGCCGGATCTTAACGCAGGATTGTATTTGTATCATGATAAATTCTGGCTTGGCCTGTCCGGATTTCAATTACTAAAGAGTAAGCTGCAATTCGCGAATTCAAACAGCAACCTCATTATGCACTATTATGCAACGGGAGGAATAAATGTCAAGGTTAATAAGAAGAATGTGATTCAGCCGAGTTTTATGCTGAGGTATTCTGAACCCGTTCCTTACCAGTTTGATGCAAGTTTGCGTTGGTTATACAATAAAATGTTTTGGCTTGGGGTCAGTTACAGAACTGACGACGCGTATTGTGCAATGTTGGGTTTTAATTATAAAGACAGGATAAATTTTGGATATTCCTACGATTACACATTCAGCAACATTCAGAAATATTCAACCGGATCTCACGAAATATGGTTGAGTTATACCATTAATAAGAAAAAGAAAACACTGGACGAGGAGGATGAAGAAATCAATAATGGCGTACACGATCTTTTCAAGCAACAAAATCAAAAAAAGCAGAATGAAAATGAACCGAATAAATAAATTTTTCATAGTATTTCTGTTCTTTATAATTGGTTCTCCCGTTTTAAAGAGCCAGGTAGATACGTTATTCTGGTTCGCGGCCCCCTGGGTAACACCTGACCATGATGAGAATTATCCAATGGCGCTCCGTATCTCCGCGTTTGCAAATCCAACTACAGTTCGGATTCAGCAACCTGCCAGAACATACGACACCAGTTTTACTATTCCCGCAAATTCGCTTGTCTCCAAAAGTGTGACACACCTTCTGGATTCTCTTGAAAGCACGCCTGCAAATACTATTCTTGATAACGGAATAAAAATTACTTCCGATTTTCCGATTGTAGTTGTGTACGATTTTATTTCAGATACAATTTCCGGAGCAGTTGGTAATAATCCGGAAACGTATTCGCTTAAGGGAACAAACGGAATGGGTACAGAGTTCGTTACTCCTTTTCAGACCTTGTGGTACAATAAAAATCTTACGATTGATAGAAACGGAGATGGCGTCATTACTCAGCCAATGTCTTATTTCACAGTTTGCGCCACCGAAGATTCAACTGTTGTTTACATTACTCCAAGATGTAACGTCGTTGGTCATCCTGCCGGTGTTACCTATTCTGTTACGCTCAATAAAGGACAAGTTTATACTTGTCAGAATGTTACACAGGCGGCAAACGTTGCCGGACAAAATCTGAGCGGAACAGTTGTAGTGTCTGACAAACCGATCACCATTACTGTGAATGACGATTCTGTTCAGCCTGGCGGAGTAGCGGGCTGTGGTTGTTATGACCTGATGGGTGATCAGTTGGTGCCAACCGATGTTATCGGTAAGGAATACATTGTAAACAAAGGATTTTTGAGCGCCTGCGCGGATGAAAGTATGTTCTTTGTCGCAGTTGAAAATTTCACTACTGTTACCGTTACGGATGGAGTGACAACACAGACATACCTGATGAACCAGGGCGACACAAAAGATTTTTCCGTCACTCAGAATTTAACTTACCTGACTTCCGATAAACCTGTTTACCTGATTCATATGTCGGGCTATGGTTGCGAGTTAGGTGAAGCAATTCTTCCACCTATAAATTGTTCTGGTTCTTCACAGATAAGTTTCAGTCGTAATAACGCTCAGTCATTTCTTTTGAACATTTTATGCAAGAATGGAGTTCAGGGAAATTTTTTATTGGATGGCAGCGCAACACTTGTACCTGCAGGAGCATTTTCTCCGGTGCCCGGTACGGGTGGAGTTTGGGTTGGAGCGCAGATCTCTTTTACAACTGCTCAGCTTGCAGCCAATGCCGCGCACTTGCTTGAAAATACTTCAGACAATTTTTCGCTTGGAATTATTAATGGCGGTGCAGCCAGCGGTTGCTTATATCACTACGTTTCTTCGTTCATCAGAAGAGTTTATACCAATGCGGGTGTTGATCAGACTGTCTGCAGCGCCTCGGCAATCAATTTAACCGGAAGCGTTTCAGGTGGAGCCACAACCGGAATCTGGACTGTATTGAACGGAACAGGAACTTTTGCAAACGCGACTGATCTTATCACTTCATATTCACCAAGCAGCAGCGATACAGCGCAGGGAAGTATCACACTTGTGCTCGCTTCTACCGGAAACTGTAATCCCGTTACAGATACAATGGTGATCAACTTCCAGAAATCGCCTGAAGTAAACGCGGGCGCAGATATAATTCGATGCAAAAATAATTTGGGAACATTGAATTTAAATGGCACACTTGCTTATGCAGTCGGAGCAAGCTGGGCTGGCGGAAACGGCGGAGCATTCGGAAATTCCGGATCGCTGATAACTACTTATACCCCGTCTCCTGCTGATCTTGCTGCGGATTCAATTTATCTTTCACTAACGTCTGCGGGGAGTTTCTTCGGATGCCCTAACGTGAGCGACAGTGTAAAAATTATTTTCACTGAGCCGCCTGTTGTTAGTTCGGGTGCGGCACAGACAGTTTGCGCCAACAATCCATTGGTTACTCTTGGCGGTTCTGTAAGCGGAGCTTCTTCAACGGGAGTCTGGACAACTAACGGATCAGGTTCTTTTAATCCCGGTGATACGATAATGAATACAACCTATATGCCGAGCGCTACAGATACTGCTCTTGGTTCAGTTGTCATCACACTTACATCAACCGGAAACGGAATGTGTAATGCGGTACAGGACAGTATCACCGTCACTATCATTGATGCGCCAACTGTCGATATTACTTCTTCCGATACTGTTTGCGGAAACGCCGGCAGCATAAATCTTAATAGCGTTGTCAGCTCAGGTTTTGGTGTTCAATGGAGCACAAGCGGGAACGGATCATTTGCCAACTCTACATCTGCAAATACAATCTATACAATTAGTCCGCTCGATACTCTTGCCGGAATGATCGATCTTGTACTCACTACCAATCCCGGTCTTTGCAATTCTGTATCTGACACGTTGCACTTGTATATGGTGGATCCTCCATTTGTAAACGCGGGAACTAATCAGAACTTCTGTTCCAACCAGGCTATTCAGCTGAATGGAGTAGTGTCAGGCGCAAGCACAAGCGGTGTCTGGTCTTCAACCGGTACAGGTTCTTTTACTCCGGATGACAGTCTGTTAACCACTTCTTATTTTGCATCTGCTTCTGATGTTGCGGTGGGATCAGTTAATTTGATTTTATCTTCAACCAACAATGGAGGATGTAATGCTGCAAAAGATACTTTAACTGTAAACTTTGTAGCGCCGCCTGTTGCAGCGTTCTCGGCAACTTCGGTTTGCCAGGGTAACGGAACAACATTCACTGATGGTTCCGCGGTAACACCGGGCACCGTAAACAGCTGGCAGTGGAACTTTGGTGACTTTACAAGTTCCATCGCGCAAAATCCTATTCACGCTTATCCCGCGCCTGGAACATATACTACTACTTTAATCGTAGGTTCAACAAATGGTTGTTATGATACAGTGCAGAACGTGGTAACGGTATATGAACTTCCGCTCGCTGATTTTTCATTCACTAATCCATGCGTTGGAAATGCAATTGTGTTCAATGATCTGTCAACCATTAGTACAGGTTCAATTGTTTCATGGAACTACGCGTTTGGTGATACGAGCGCGAGCGCTGTTGTTCAGAATCCAATACAC
>CBIHPU010000304.1:0-5112 GCA_966211935.1 uncultured bacterium
AGAACAAATGGAAACTGATATCACAAGCGACACGACTTTGCTTGAGGTGGCTAAGATCGCAGTGCGGGAATTGTCATCAAAAAAACTTCCTTCTTCAGCCTGCCTGAATAAGCCTTTACTTTTTTCTCCTTCAACTTTTATTGATAAGAAAACAGCGCGCGTTATTAAGGATACAACGACGTTGAATAATTTTTTTAGTGATGAGGAAAAATTTGTGTGGGGAAAATATGATGGAAGCGGAGAAGATATAAAGCTCTCTAATGAAGAATATTATTCAAAATTTATTTTTGACAGAGATTACACTAACCCGGACGAACGAGCTGTAAATAAATTTTTAGGCGGTGGCAATACAAAGAATAATGTGAAAGAGGTTTTTCCAAACGCCCACACGGTTGATTTTCATTTTAAAGACGCTGCAAATACTGATATAATGGATTGGAGTACTTTGCGGCTAGTGTATGAAAAAATAGAAGGTAAATACTGCCTTGTGGCTATTGTGCACGATCAGTGGTCAATTTAGTCAACTTTCTCAACCTTCTAACTTTCTCAACCTTCTAACTTTCTAAACCTTCCTAACTTTCAACTTTCCAAACTTTCAACCCCTTAAACCGCATCATAATCTACCACCACTTTTTCAGTTAGCGGATGCGATTGGCAGGTGAGGATAAATCCTTGAGATACTTCGCCGTCGGTTAGTGCAAAGTTGGCGTCCATTTTTACTTTTCCTTCCAGTACTTTTGCGCGGCAGGTACAGCAAACGGCGCCTTTGCAACTGAATGGCACGTCAACGCCTGCTTCAAGCGCGGCATCCAGGATGGTCATACCGCCGGTGTTCAGTTTTATTTTAGTTTCAATTCCATATTGTAAAATAGTAACCTCGCTGTCAACATTGTCTCCGCTTACAATTTCGCTTTCAGCTTTAGCCAGCGTATCGAGCACTGCAGAAAAATATTCAATATGTATTTTTTGCTCAGGTACTTTAATGTCCTGCAAAGCGGATTTAATATTTTCCATCATCGGTCCGGGACCACAGATAAAAACCTCATCAACTTTTTCGATACTCTCAAACTTCATTAATAAGGTTTTCACTTTATCTGAAGTCATTAGTCCTTTATGAACTTCATCCACATTTCCATTCGGAGCATCGTAGATGTAATGAACTTTAAGGCGCGATGAATTTGTTTCTTCAATTTTTTTCAGTTCAGAAGAAAAAATGGTGCATTCTTCGTTCCTGTTAGCGTAAAAAAGAGTGATTGTACTTTGTTTTTCAATATAAAGCACGCTTTTCAGAATGCTGAGGATTGGTGTGATTCCACTTCCTCCCGCAAAAAGTACGTAATGCTTTTTAGCCGCGCCTGATAAGGGAGAAGTGAAATTTCCCATTGGCGTCATCACCTCTACAACATCTCCTTTTTTAAGTTTCTGATTAACAAATACGCTTCCCCGTCCATTGGGAACTTCTTTAACAGCAACCCTTAATTCATTTTCGTAATATGGACTTGTACAAACAGAATAACTTCTGCGCAATTCCTCTCCGTTTATATTAAGTTTCAGCGTAATATACTGACCGTGTTTAAAAAGAAATTCAGGTTGCAATGGAGCAGGGACTTCAAACGCTACACTTACCGCATCAGACGTTTCCCTTCGCACATCGGAAACTTTTAAAGGATGGAATTTTGCCATTTTCAATTGTTAAGCCGGCAAAAATAAACATTTGGTAGCACTTTTGAGCCCTTAGAATCAATTTTACGGAATTTGCGTTTTGTGATAATAGAGGGAAAACTCTGTGAATCACAGGCCTAAAAAAACTTATATTTGTAAACCATGGATACAGTTAATTTAGAAGAGAATTTCGAAGCCAAACTGGCGCGAAATGAAATGATTGAACCCAAGGATTGGATGCCTGACAATTACCGCAAGCATTTGATCCGACAGATCTCCCAGCATGCACATTCTGAAATTATTGGAATGTTGCCTGAAGGAAACTGGATCACGCGTGCGCCAAGTTTGCGTGCCAAAATTGTTCTCCTCGCCAAGGTGCAGGATGAAGGTGGACACGGTCTGTATTTGTACACCGCCGCTGAAACACTTCAAATATCACGTGATGAGTTGCTTGATCAATTGCACACGGGAAAAGCAAAATATTCTTCAATATTCAATTATCCTACTTTAACCTGGGCCGATATTGGTGCAGTTGGCTGGCTGGTTGATGGTGCTGCAATTATGAACCAGGTAATGTTGCAGCGTACTTCGTACGGACCGTATGCACGCGCAATGGTGCGGATCTGCAAGGAAGAGAGTTTTCATCAGCGCCAGGGATATGAGATCATGTGCCGTCTTGCATTCGGAACTCCGGAACAAAAAGCAATGGCACAGGACGCGCTTAACCGCTGGTGGTGGCCTTCACTAATGATGTTTGGTCCGCCTGATGCAAAATCTCCAAACAGTGCAAACGCAATTAAATGGAAGATAAAGCGCGAAAGCAATGACCAGCTTCGTCAGCGTTTCGTAAATCAAACCATTCCGCAGGTTGAATATCTTGGGCTCACAGTTCCGGATTCAAAATTAAAGTGGAACGAACAGAAAAATGGTTATGATTTTGGAGAACCGGACTGGCAGGAATTTGAAAATGTCATTCACGGTAACGGCCCATGCAATAAAGAACGGTTAGGCGCAAGAGTTAAAGCGCACGAGAATGGAAAATGGGTGCGTGAGGCTGCAGCCGCCTTTGCAAAAAAGAAAAAGGCAATTGAAATGGCTGCTTAGTGAGCAGAAATCCCAAGGCTGATTTCGCTTCATGATTATAAACAACAAACAACAAACGACAAACGACAAACGTCAAACGGAACTATGAAAACAGAAGATACACAAGGACCACTTTGGGAAGTATTTGTGCAAAAGAAAGCGGGACAACCATTTGTTCACTCAGGAAGTCTACACGCTTACGATAAGGAAATGGCATTGCAGAACGCGCGCGATCTGTACACCCGCAGAGGTGAAGGCAGTGCTATCTGGGTAGTTCTTTCAAACGCAATAGTTGCATCATCTCCGGAAGACGCGGGACCATTTTTCGATACCGCGAATGATAAAGTTTATCGTCACCCGACTTTTTACCAGATACCTGACGGCGTTAAGCATATTTAAACACAGAACAAGAACCTGGTTTCAAAAGATATTTAAATGGCACAGAATAATTTATTTCAGTTTTTACTCAGAGTAGGTGATACCAACCTGATTCTTGCTCAGCGTTTAAGTGAGTGGTGCGGTCACGGCCCTTTTCTTGAAGAAGATCTTGCTCTGACAAATATTTCTCTTGATATTTTCGGCACAGCGAGATCAATTCTGGAATATGCCGCAAAGATTGAAAATGCGGGAAGATCAGAAGACGATCTTGCATTCCTCAGAAGTGAAAGAGAATTCTTTAATCCACTCATGTGCGAATTGCCAAACGGAGATTATGCTTTTACTATCGCGCGCCAATGCATAATTGATGCTTTTCACGTGCCATTCTACAGTGAACTTTCTAAAAGCAAAGATGAAACGCTTGCGGGAATTGCTGCAAAGGCATTGAAAGAATCAAAATATCATTTGCGTCACACTGCTTCCTGGATGGAGCGATTTGGGGAGGGAACAGAGGAGAGTCACAATCGTTTGCAGAGTGCAATTAATGAATTGTGGCGCTTTACGGAAGATGTTTTAGATATGCCAGAAGGTTACAATGAACTTGTAAAAAGTGGCGTAGCTCCGGATATGAAGATCGTAAAAAGTCAGTGGGAAAATACAATGAACCAAGTTCTCGTTAAATCAACAATAAGCAAACCGGCGGAGGTATTTATGCAGCGTGGAAGCTTAAAGGCGATTCATACTGAGCATTTAGGTTTTCTGCTTACTGAAATGCAATATATGCAGCGCGCTTATCCCGGTGCACGCTGGTAAAATAGATTTTCCTTTTTAATTTTTTTTGCTTCCATGACCAGAAAGAAAGTTGACAGTACATCATTCTGGAAATGGTTTCAGGCTAACGAAGCTTTGATACGTGTTGTGCTTGATGATGAACAGCATGAACAACGTGCGGAGATAATTGAATTGCTCAATAATTACATTCTTGATTTCGGGATGTTCAGCTGGGAGATTGGAGAAACAAAATCAAATGAACATTATCTTATAATTTCTCCAAACGGAAATGCTGAGCTGCTTCACGTGTCCAGGAAAGTTATTGCTGCCGCGCCGCAGGTTCCCGGATGGGAATTTCATTTCGCAAAACCTGCCAAAGACTGGAACCGTACTTTTACTGTTTACGACGAGTTAATGGAGTTGAGGGAAGTGAATGCATCGGATTGGAAATTTAAAATTGAAAAAGGAGCCGGACAAAAGATACATCTTCATATTCTGGCGGAATCGATCATTTCACTGGATCCGGACACCCGTGAAAGAGCTGCGGATATTTTTATAACCGGAGAACTTGGTGAAGAGAACCGGATCAGGATCGTGGAAAAAATTCATATAGCAAACGCAGATGATGCTGCTTTCGCGGAAATACAGTCGCTGCAGAAAGTGATAGCTTCTTTCGGTTAATATCGCTACTCATAATTAACAGCGTTGGGCCGATGCTATAAAAGGAAAATCGTTAATTTTATTTTCAATGAAATCGTTTTTACTGTTATCTGCAGTATTTTTTTTCCATGGCTTTGCTAATTCGCAAAATCCGGTTAACGCTTACGCAAAAGTTGCTTCTGTTAGTGGTCTGAATATTATTGTAAGCAATGTGGATGAGCAGTTTGATACTTTTGAGGATGGAGAGAAGATCCTTATTATGCAGATGCAGGGCGCTTCAATTGCGGATAGTTCTAACGCAGTAACATTTGGTTCACTCGGTAATATAGGATCAGCGGGACTTTACGAGATCTGCACAATTTCTTCTCACACGGAAAACGCCGGCGTTCCGGATACTATTAAAATTTCTTCTGCGCTGATCAACTCTTATAATGTTTCAGGCACTGTACAGATCGTCAGTTTTCCAACTCTTGGAGGTGGCGGAAATTTCATTACAACAAATGATATTGTAGCCGCTGCATTCGACGGGCAAAAAGGTGGTGTTCTTTGTTTTGAAGT
>CBIHPU010000305.1:0-5106 GCA_966211935.1 uncultured bacterium
TTCGCCACTTTAGAAATACTTTTTGCAGCATCCGCGTTAGAAATACTTGCTGCAGACCCGCCCGAGTTTCCAGTCAGTTTTGCCACTTCATTGTATAATGCAACAGCAACTTTTCCGAATTCAGAAGGTTTAACAGGGTAGCGCTCATCAGCGTTGGCACCTGTAAGTGACAAATTAGCTTCGTAATGATAATGCTTACTCATTGTAAGTTTATCCTTACTCACCTTACGTGTCTTACCAAACTGTGCTGCAAATTCAATCGGATTCAACCATGTACCAAGGAAATCGCAGGCGATACCAACCATTACCTCAGCTTTGTGAAAATTATAAGAAGGAATTGCGTTCTTACCCCAAACGGTATTGTGAGCATTGCGCAAAGCGCTGTAAGAAACTGAATCGTATGTTACGTGCTCTACGTTAGGATTTTTAGAAACAAACTGCGCAATTACAGCTTTTGTTGAAGGAGAAATAATTGTTGAAGACAGCAACACTACTTTTTTTCCTGCGATCTTAACTTTTGCAATTGCATCACCAATCGCCTTGTCAACTTCAGTCCAGTTTTTCTCTGCTCCATCCATTACCGGACCAGTTAATCTGGCTCCGTCATACATTGAAAGAACCGAAGCCTGAACACGGGCAGAGGTACCGCCCCATGTCATTTGCGACAATTCGTTTCCTTCAATCTTTATTGGACGACCTTCGCGGGTTTTAACCAGAACAGGAGCAAAATCATATCCGTCATAAAATGTGGTAGCGTAAAAATTAGCTACACCTGGAGTTACCTCTTCAGGTTTTACAACGTATGGAATCGATTTTATAACCGGAGTTTCACAGGAAGCAAGTGCAGCGGCAGCTGTAGTAAATCCAACCAGCTTTAAAAAATCGCGGCGTGTTGTGCCTTCGTTGTTTTCAGCCTGTTTGCTTAAAGCCTCTTCAATTGGGAGATTCTCGGCAAACTCATTTTGCTGTTGCTGCAGGAATTCCGGACTTTGAGTAAGTTCAGGTAATCCTCTCCAATACTTTTTAGTGCTCATTTATATGCGAAGGTTAAGATCGTTAATAATTAGTAGTGACATTTTCCACAATCGAGGCCACCAATCTTTTCAACTGTAAGTTTTACTTTCTGGCCCTTGTACTTTTCAGCATAGAAATCATGCATACGCTGATAATATGGGTTTGCCGCTTTTCCTGTTTTTGGATCAGTCTTCAATCCCGGTACTTCTGTTTTGCGGTGACAGTCGATACACCAGCCCATTGTTAATGGTGCTACCTGCTCAACCACTGTCATTTTCTTAACATCACCGTGACAGTTTGCGCAATCCTGTTTTGCAACAACAACGTGGTGTACGTGACTGAAGCTTACGTGATCCGGAAGATTATGAACCTTAATCCATCTGATCGGATTCTCAGGATTTTCGTAATTCATTGTTTTTGTATTGAAACCAGCCGCTGTGTAAATCTTCGCGATCTCAGTTTCACCAGTTGTAGGACCCTGTGAAATTCCTTTGTGACAGTTCATACAGGTATTTACTGTAGGAATACCGGCATGTTTGGATTTTTCAACTGTAGAGTGACAGTATTGACAAGCGATCTCGTTATCGCCTGCGTGAATTTTATGAGAGAATTTTATTGGTTGTTCAGGCTTGTATGTCCTGTCTTTTCCTGGTGTTGCAAGATCATACTGACCCGCGTTTGATTCGGCATAAACACCGATATCCCAAAGCTCATTCCAGCAACCGCGCATACCAATCAGGACGAGAACAAGACCACATACACCAAGGAAGCGACGGTTTCTTGCCATCCATTTCTTTGCTTCCTCACCGAAAGTTGCAGACTCCAGTTCCGGTTTTCCTTTGCGGCGGTTAACTTCATTCTGCAATGAAACCCTTACGTTACGGAATACGTTGATGAAAATTAATAAGAGAACGATACCACCAAGAATAAAATACAGAGGTGTGGTACTGAACTCTTCTTCTGCAGCTATTTCTGGTCCGGTTGTAGTAGTTCCGGTTGTTGTTGGAGGAGTAACAGTGGTAGGTCCTTTTTCAAGATAAGCTATAATATTATCGATTTGTGGATCTGTCAAAAATCCAAATTCCGACATAGCGTTTACACCATTATTTTCAGCAAGTAGTTTTTGTGCATAAGAATCGCCCGATTTGATCATTGTGTTAGGACTCTTGATCCATTTATGCAGCCATTCCTTACCTGGAGATCTTGCAATAACACCAGCAAGTGCAGGACCGGTCAGTTTTTTGTCGAACGCGTGGCAGGCCGCACAGTTCTGCTTAAACAGTTTTTCTCCTTCTTTTGCGTCTCCTTGGGAAAATGCAGACAGACTGAAAAACCCCGCGAAAATTAAACCCAACAAGAATTTAAAAGAGCGTCGGGAATCTATTTTACTCATAGGAATTTGGTTATCGTGTGTATGACAAAGCAATGACAAAAGCGTATTTTATCGGTCGCAAATTTAACGGTTCAACATATATGAAATCCCAAAAGCGTTAAAAAAATGTAAAGACTTTATTAATTTATAATGATTCTAAATAATGGAAAAAACATGATCTGAATCAGGCTTTTAGCTGATTTTAATTACGTCGAAATAAAATGATGATTGGGGAGTAAAAAGGACAGAAATGTCCGCTTTTATTGAGTTGGGCCTACGTTTTCTTTTTTTCCTTTCGCCATGAAATTAACGCCAAACATGATCTCGTGTGTTCCACTGGTGTACTGTCTCAAAGGTGTAATTGTGAAGTCGTAGGAATATCCTATGCTCAGCCAGTTATTGTATTTATAACCAACCATTCCGGTTAAAGCATCGTTGGTTCTGTACGCGATTGCGAGCCAAACCATATCTCTGTAAATGCATCTTAAAGCGCCATCAATTTTCAGCGGTGCCGGCTTTACATATTTAATCATTGCGGAAGGTTCAAGTTCAAATTCTTCTCCCAACTGAAATTTATATCCCGCTGCCGCATATAAATGCGCTTTCAATCTGCTCTTTACATCAGTCTGGTAATCGAAAAATTTCAATTTTGCTTCATACATCTGAGGAACAGAAACAGAAACAAACAACCTGTTACTGTAAAAATGCATTCCTGCTGAAAAATCCGGCACAATAACACTCTGATAAGCCTGACTCATCACCGCGTCGCCCTGATCATGCAAAGTAAGTTTTGATCCGTCAACCGCCCACTGAAGAATTCCTGCGCTGACACCAAGTGATAGTTTATAGGTAGGGTTAATTTTAATGTGATATGCGTAAGCGAAATTCAATCCGATACGTCTTGTCGGACCAACAATATCTGTATACAAAGTCCCTCCTACTCCCATCTTCAGGTTGCGGAAAGGACCATGAAGACTCAATACGTACGTTCTCGGCGCGTCTGTAATTCCGCTCCACTGATAACGGTTATTCGACCTTCCATCCCACCATTTGTATTTTCCCGCAACAGCGGGATTTATCGAAAATTCATTAAACAAGTATTGCGTGTACTGAGGAACCTGCTGAGCAGACGCGATCACGGAGCAGATGACAAAAACAAGTATGTAAATTAATCTCTTCATGTTATCTCAATATTGTAATTGGTCCCGTGTACGGTTCCGGGAACAACTCGTGATTTAATTTGATCGCGTAGTAATATGTTCCTACCGGCAAGCCTTTGCCTTTGTAAGTTCCATCCCACGGAGTGGTGTATCCCTTCGAGTAAAACAACTGTTCACCCCACCTGTTGTAAACTTCTACTTCGCACTCAGGGAACAATTGGATGTTATCAATGATCCAGGTATCGTTCTTTCCGTCTCCGTTTGGCGTAAATCCGTTAGGGAAAATTATTAGTGGCAAGACACGGACTACTACAGTATCGGACGCGGTACAACCTGAAGGATTTGTAACGGTTACAACGTATGAAGTAGTAACCGTTGGGCTTGCAACAGGATTTGAACCGATTGAATCACTTAAGAAACTTCCGGGTGTCCAGCTGAACGTACTGCCTGCGGTACCGGTTGGATTTCCACCGATCTGAACTGAATTAAACATCAGGATCGTCTGGTCAGGCCCCGCGTCAATCTGTGGCAAGGCGTTGTTTGTTATCACAATTGTATCTGTATCGGCACACGCTCCATTTACCGCAATAACTATAAATGAATTCGTTCCTGTCGCAATTGGAACGGTAACAGTGTCTGTTGCCGCGATTGTATTTCCAGCAGTATCATACCAGGTAATTGAAGTTGCGCCGGTAGTTGCAGATGCGTCCAGTAAATATGTCGGATTATAACAAATGGTTGTGTCGTTACCGATGTTTACGTTCACGACGACTGATGCATTCACAATAAAACTTAGAGAATCCGAACATGCATTTGTATCAGTTACCACTACAGTATAATTTCCTGCAAGGATATTTACAAGATCTTCAATTGAATCTCCACTGCTCCAGTTAAAATCGTATCCCGGTGTTCCTCCGTTAACGGTGAGATCGATCGATGCGTCAGGAACCGTGCTGCAGGATGCAGGTGTCACAACTCCAGCAAGCGTTAGAAGCGGTGGCTGGGTAAGCGAATCAGTTTGTGTTGCCGTACAGCCATTCGCGTCTGTTACGGTAACTGCATAAACTCCCGGTACTAGATTTATAGCAGAAGTAACGTTTCCAGCTATTGGGGGATTCCAGCTGAATGTGTAACCCAATGATCCGCCTGAAGGAATAATATTCATAACGCCGTTAGTGTCTCCAAAGCAAAGTGGAGTATTCAATATTGATAAACTGAATTGTATGGAATCAGGTTCTGTAACATTGTAATTTGCTGCCGCGATGCAACCATTCGCATCAGACACTATTACACTAATTGTTGTATCACATAGTCCGGAAACCGAAGAATTTGATGTTCCGTTGCTCCATGCATAAGTAAACGGTGCAGTGCCTCCGGCAAGTGATATACTGATGGCGCCATCACATAATCCCGCACAACTGACATCTGTTTGCGTTGACGAAATTGCAGGAGCTCCAACAGAACTGATGGAAAATGCAAATGTCTGATTACATCCGTCCGCATCGCTGATTGTAACCTGATAATTACCGGCAGGTACGTTTGAAACTGACGATGTTGTTG
>CBIHPU010000306.1:0-5090 GCA_966211935.1 uncultured bacterium
GCTTGAAATATGTTCGGTTGACGCCAAGTTACATGCTTAGAAGTAAAAAAATGAGGAGGGTCTTGGTAATCTCAGATCCACCGTATCAAAAACTCTTTCCACAATACAAACCCTGATGTTAATTGCGATAAAGAATAATGATCTTGATTGGGAGTGTTACCCATTTAGAGATTTTAAGATTAAACATATTGATCCCGTGTTAACCTCGCGTGATTACCTGGAGCCAGGCAAGATATTAAGAATTGAAGAACTTTGGTCAACTGAGAAAATGACACTCCTTCATTAGGTTGAAATTAAAGCCACCTGCTGATTCAAAACAAATGACATTACCGAGTGATTTCAAATATTCCTCTGAAAGCCAATATTGATTTGAAACTTCGGCGCATCAGTACTAATGCCAAATCCTGCGCCTGCTGAAATCACTGTTCTTGGCGCAAGTTGTTTTCTCCATCCTAATTCAATTACCTGCTGTTCTTTGGTTATGAGTCTCTTTTCCTCATAAACGTAATTGACAAGTATTACACTTGAACGTCCTAGTCGGCCACTATAACCTGCAATTAATATAAAGCGTTGATCCCGCTCCGTTTTTATTTCTCCGTTGGCAGGCTCTTTTTTTGGATCCTGATTGATAATGTATTCAAAATTAAAGTGAATTCTTCCCAGAATGCTTCTGAAAATACTCTTGCTGAATATACCCTTGAAACTATAGTCAAATCCTGAAGACTCTATCCCAGTAGGGAATATTGCCTTTCCCACTACTGCAAATGCTGGCATAAAAATATTCTCCGTATTTAAATTGTACAATAGTCCGAGCCGTATGTCTCCGCTATTTGCCTTGTCAGCGTTTCCCATTTTAAACGGCGCAGATAATTCCAATTCAGCATTTCGGAAAATGCCGTATTCAAAAGTCGGTGTCAGCAGGATTTCGTTTTTCTCTTCCGAATCCAGGCGATAATAAGAGTACAGTTGAATCTCCCTGTTTAGAAATTTGGTAGGATAGGCATCTTCCATCCTCGTCCCCTGGTTTTCTTCAAGATTCAGCTGATCTGATTGAGCATTGAGTTGACCACCAAGCGTCAGCAACAAAATATATCCTGTAATATATTTGATTGTTTTCATTATTCAACAATTAAGTTTAACGTATTGATAAAGCTGGCTCGGCAGACATATCATAGGTATCAATATCTTTCATGTTCCCATATTTTTGCTCCCATCCTTTGAGCATCATTTCAACCATTTTATGAGCAGACTTTCCCGGTTCCATTGATTCCGGCATCATTTTCATATCCGGCATCAATTTCATCATCGCATCGTGCAGTGAACCTTCAAACTCTCCGTCCTGCATTCCTGGACTCATTTTCATTTTGAACTGCGCCATCATTTTCTCTTTCATTTCATTATTCATTCCCTCCAACATCATCATCGGCATCATTTCATCCATCATTTCCATCATAATACGGTTCATTTCTCCATCAGTGGTTTTCATCCAGCTCTCATACGTCAACGGACTCATTTCCGGATGCGGCAATGAAAATTTTCTAACATACTTTTCGTCGCCAGGCTGATAAACAAAAGCATTTATTACACGGTAGATCTCATCCTGCTTTTGCTTTTTTGTCCAGCCTTCAAAAGAAAAAATGTCAAAGATGATTCCGTGAAGCATGTGCAGGTTGTCAAATATATTTGCCGATTCAGGAGTCAGTTGAGAATATCTCGGCATCAGCTCGCGACTGAGAAGCATTCTTTGTGGCCTGTCACTGAATACTTGTCGCATTAGCTCTGAAATTTTATTCAATGCGGCTTCCTGCTCTTTATCATTACCGGCCAGAATCTGCGCTTCATATATTACAGGATGCCACCAGTGTGCAACCCACGCGTCACCATTTGATTTTGGGTAATAGTTGCGATAAAAGGTAAAATATGGTTTCATCATTACCGCTGCGCGTCTCATGGTTATATCAATGGGAGCGACACTCAGTGCAACATCCTTGTTTTTTTCGAGATAATAGTTGACCGCTCTGTCAGTCCATTCTTTCTTTTTGTTCCAGGCAATTTTATCCTCCGACAGAATATCATACGTTTGTTCATGATGCATATGTGTCCAATCCATCGCCCTGTACATTTTAAATGCAATACGACCTGCGTAAGGACCGAAGAACTCCATCTCCGGTCCGATTGGTATACTTTCATTTAATGCAAAAGACATAACCCTTTGGTCAAACTCAGCGTCAACTTTTTCCCTATCAGCTAAAGGAGTCATTTGCAACAAATCATGTTGCTTGGCATGATGGTAGTGAAATGCTGCTTGCGCACGCTGTGTCGCGTTATGCCGATGGAAGAAAGCTGTATTATACGGACCGCGTAGATATGTCACTTCTTTTCTTTGCTCAACGCGCAGAGTATTCTGGCATCCGGCAAACAGCAACATTACAGCTGACAATAATTGTATACGATTCATAACGTTAATGAGTCAACATACATGCCCATTTAGAAAAAGGCAGGAGTGTCCAACCCTTCCATCTGAATCGGTCATGTTTACCGTAGCAATCACACGACAATTGAGAGTGGTGGCCCCTGATTGAGGACATTGTAAAATTGCCCACGATGGCACATAGATTGAGCTTTTATCCTCTGATTTTTTTTCTAATCTAAAAACCAAATAACTATGAGTCACGAAAAATTCCAATCCTGTATCGACGCCTGTTACGAATGCGCGACATTATGTGATCACTGTGCGACAGCGTGTCTGAAAGAGCCCGACGTAAAGAAGATGGCTCGTTGTATTGAACTGGACATGTATTGCGCAGAAATATGCCGCCTTGCTGCAAGTTACATGGCGAAAGGTGAAATGTATGCCAAACAAATTTGTCAGCTTTGTGCGCAAATATGCGAAGACTGCGGAGCCGAATGCGCGAAACATGAACCACAACATTGCAAAGAATGCGCGGAAGCTTGCAAACGTTGCGCGGAGGAGTGCCGAAAAATGGCGGCATAATTTACGGGTGAACCTGGCACACACATTTATTTGATTAAAGAGTAAAAGTGGATTTTCAGCGCATTGGATTTGCCGTATTCAATCGGTATCACGTTATTGTTAAATGAGTAATGGTAATGAATGAAACCAATCAGTGAATTCTGGTTGGTTTTTTTATTATAGCATTGCGCGATTTCATATTAGCAATTTTTTCCTACATGATACGAAGTTTTTAAAGGCATACTATTGGAGCAATAAATATAAATGCAGGAAAAAGATTTAACATCGCAACGATGGAGATTGCTTGCGCGTTTTGAACGGATGCTTAACACGCCAATGATCATTCTTGGCTTTGTATGGCTTGTATTACTAATTATTGAACTTACCAGGGGATTAAATCCTTCACTTGAAATCGCAAGCATCGTCATCTGGGTAATTTTCATACTGGATTTCATCATATCGTTCATTTTAGCGCCAGCTAAAACTGTTTTCCTAAAAAGAAATGTTTTAACTATTATTTCGCTTATTATCCCTGCTTTCAGGGTATTGAGAGTCATCCGCCTTTTAAGGGTATTCCGTAGCCTTAGACTGGTGAAAGTTTTAGATTCACTGAATCGCACCATGAAAAGTCTTGAAGCGGCCATGAGCAGACGCGCATTCGGTTATATGGTGTTGCTCAGCGTAATCGTCATTCTGGCCGGAGCAGCCGGCATGTTTGCTTTTGAAAAAGATCAGAAACATGAGTTCCGCAGCTATAGTGAAGCTTTATGGTGGACAACAATGGTTGTTATAACAGTAGGGACAGAATATTGGCCGAAAACACCTGAGGGAAGATTGCTTTGCCTGATTCTTGCTCTTTATGGTTTTGCTGTTCTCGGATACATCACTGCTACGCTTGCCACATTTTTTATCGGACAGGATGCGCAATCGGAAAAATCGCCCAATAATTTAAGGCAGATAAAAAAGGAGCTTTCACATATCAGGAAACTGCTGGAAGAAAGAAAATCAGATATTAAATGAAACTAGTAATTTCTTTTTTGGTGATTTCAGAATAACCTACAACCATAGGGCTTCCATTCCATAATGTGGGATAGATCTTTAATGTTTCTCTGAAAACCAATTTTGAATAGCAACTCACAATGATTTGTTCCAATGCAGAAATCATCATACGATAAAATTTTTTTTTAGGTAGTAAGCCGTTTTCTCCAATGATTTCAACTATCCGCTGGACTTTCTTTATGAAACCGTTTCTTTAAATAATACCATTTGGAAAGCCTGTAAGTGTTGTATTTAAACAACAGTGATAATTAAGTTAGAGGTAATGAACACCAATTTAATTCCGTGCTAAAGATATTGCAGTTTCTTTTACCTATTGATAAACAAATATGTCATTAGTGCCAGGTAAAGCAATACAATGATAAAAGCATCAAGGCTTAAAAGCCATAAATGTTTTTTATTTGGTTTAAAAAGAAGTCCTAAGCCGACCACAGCAGTCATGATGATTGTAATGAATATCGACAACAGATGCGACGAAGAGATGTCAATAAACAATGAACCTTGCCGATAAAAAACATCGTCAATGCCAAGCATAAACATATTAAACACATTACTGCCCAACAAATTGCCGACAGCCATATCCAATGAGCCTAAACGTAAAGCAGCTAATGAAACAACCAGCTCTGGCAAAGATGTGGCAGCAGCAATAAACAAAGTGCCAAAAAATGACTCACCTAAACCCGAAAATGTTGCAATGTGTTCTCCAAAATACGGAAGAAATACAGCTGCGCCAATAACAACCAAAGCATGGAGAACGTAACCGCGTATAACTTTTTTAAGATCTGAAACGCGGTTAGGCGTTTGAACAATTTCTTTTGGCGTGGGCTCAACTAAAATGGTTTGTTCATATTTGTAAATGCCCCATATGGAAAAAAGGTAAATGCCAAACAGAATAAAAGAAAAACTGCTTATCCAATGTATAGTCGGTATTTCATCAGATAAGAAAATGGCCATTCCGGTGGCCGTTAATAGAATGATCCCAAATATAGCTGCCACGATATGGCTTGATTTTACAACAGAAAAAAGAGGCTTTTTTATTCTTGCATCTAAAACCGAAAGT
>CBIHPU010000307.1:0-5084 GCA_966211935.1 uncultured bacterium
ATACAAACGCATCCAATGGAGGAAGTACAAATAAACTTGACTCTCTAATTGAAAATCTATCTAATACCAACAACTCAAACTACGCCGATGACTTTGATAATGTAACACGACGTGGTAAAGTTACTTATGACGAGATAGGGAATATGGTAACCGACAAACGTCATTTCATTACCGAAATAAAATGGAATGTATATGGAAAAGTAACAGAGGTGCTGAAAGACAAAAGTGTAAAATATGATGACTGGGATAACAGCGGAACGAAGAATGGATCGGAGCCGAACCTAAGTTTAAGCGATATAGAGTACCGCTATAATGAAATGGGTCAGCGGGTGGTAAAGATTATAAAACCTCACCATGCGACCAACGCGGATCTGAAAGATCAGGACGATTGGGTGTATACCTACTATTCTTATGATGCAGGAGGAAATGTAATTGCTGTGTATGAAAGAGATTACACTAAACCTGCCGGTAACCCTGTAAAATACGATGACGTTTTAAAATTGGAGGAGCATCATGTTTATGCGAGTTCCAGAGCAGGAATGGTAACTTACGCGAATAAAAATGTTGCTAAAATTACGTACAATTACTCTTCTACCACTAATCACATTTTTAGCGGAACAAGTCCAGTTGCCACCAATTATGCCTTGAATGATTCAAATGAAAAACGTACCTTAGGGACAAGGTTATACGAATCTAGTAATTATCTAAGAAACGTAATAGTGACAATTTCCGATAAAAAGATTCCAGTTTTTGAAATAATAACCCCTTGCCTCACGGGCAGTGATACCTTTTTTACTCATTACGTACCTGATGTATTAGGGGAAACAGATTATTCTCCGTTTGGGGCTGGCCTTGCAGGACGCGTCTTCTCTACTAACATTTATAGATATGGCATTAGTGGCCAAGAAAAGAATAATGAAATTTACGGCGACGGAAATTGCTATGACTTTGAAAACAGAGATTACGATGCCCGAATAGGTAGATGGAATAAAAGGGATAATTTCGCGTACTTTTATCCTGGAATTTCAAATTATAGTTACTGTGTAAATAATCCTATTAGGTATATTGATCAGGATGGTAATTTTGTAATTGAAGGAGATGAAAATGAGAAAGTTGCGCTTAAAAAAATGGTGGATGCTGCATTTAAATTATTAACTTCTAGTCCATATTTAATGGCGAAGTTAATGCTACATACCAAAATGACTGAGTCTGAAATATTAGATTTATTTACCGATGGCAAGGGGCCGGTATTAAAGTTTCGTGTGCCAGGGAATAGACAAGCTAAGGCGGAAACAAATACCACTTTTTTCATTAGCCCCCTTCCGTTGACTTGGGAAAATGAAGGAAAAAGTGGAGAGGATTATGTAAAAGCACATGGTGATGAATTATTTTCAAAAACTGTACAGATTTGGATAAATCCAGAATATTATCCAAAAGATGAAATTGTTAAAGAAGATTACGTAGAAGAAAGCCTTTTCGAAGCATCTCAAACAATATTTCATGAAGTTGTACATTATTCAGAAGAAAACCGCCATAGTGCTTATAGTTCGTATATGAGTATGATTCTAGGAGAACCGATTAATACTTTGCGATACGCACATTTTTTCTCAAAAGAAAAGATAATGGGTTTTAGAATTCAGTCTTTGCGCGCAGGTTATAATCGACAGCAATTAATTGATGCATATGGCGATGATATAGAGCCTGGAATAGCTTTTGAAGTTGATCTCCTAGGGCGAAGGGGAGGATTGGATATAAAACAAGAGTTTAAAGATTTTAAGAAATTCTCCAATCAATATAATAAGATGCTCTATAAACAAGAGAAAAAATATTCGAAAGAAGTTCAAAAGAATAAGACGAAAATATACGATCGGGTATTAACTCCTGAACAAAAAGATGACCGAAAAAATACAGCGTGATGGTTAATAAACTTTATTTACAAATCATATTGCTACTTAGTTTATCTACTGTAGGATTCTCTCAAGAAAAAATAAATTTTTCAAAAAAAGGTTATTCACAGCAGTCATTTATTGAAAACTATGCTCATAAACTTAAAAAAAAGACAAAAAAAGACGTCTTAGTATTTCACGACAATATTTGTCTTAATAATGATTGCCCAAAAGCATATTTTGCCTACACCGATAAAAAAGATATTAAGCACATAAGAGTTCTAGCTTTATTTGACGGTTTTGCAACAGTTGTGTCAGATTCCATATTAGATTACGATACTCTACTTTGCTTTATCAAAAAAAATCGGTTAGATACAATAACATCTAAATTGAAATACGTGCGTTCACAATCTTCGCATCCTGGCACGTTTAGCTATAATTTGTTGTTAGGCACAGAACACGTGTATTTTTTCGCTTATGAGAATCAATTTAATATTGTGGACAAGCGAATTGAATTTATTCATTTAGCTATATCCCTTTTAAAAGACGCTGGAATTTTACAGACTTCAGTTGTTCCGAGTAAAGAATGAGATGACGAAAAGGTAAATTATTATTTCTTAAAATTTACTAATTTGAGATGGTCAGTTTCTGTATTCTTTTTCATTTTAGGCTAGGTTGTAAAGTGTGTACTTGCGTTACTTAAGATACCTTGCAAAAGGTTGATGGCGTAACATATATTGGTGTACCAAATTTTATAGCGAATAATAATTAAGAGATTTTATAATAAAATCTTGTCGCCATTTAAAACTTTTCTAAATTTACATCTGTCCACTGTAGATTTTAAAGATCTTCTCGTTGCAGGAAGATCATTTTAAATTAAGTTTTTTAGAACTCGCGGAATGTATTCTTCAGACATTCCGACCCTGCGATTCTATTAAGAAATAATAATTCAACTTTCAGTTCAGGAATTTCCTAAGCAAGAGTTTGTTCTTTTATTTATTAATTAATGCATTGTGCAGGTTATTAGCATGAAGAACTAGTATAATGCATATGTTGAGCAGTGAACAAAGAAAAATTCTGGGAATTAAACTTCAATTTGCCAGGCTTGTAAAAGGGGTAAGACAAGATCAGGTGGCAGACCTTTTAGGGATGTCGCAATCATTTTACTCCAAAATCGAAAATGGAACCAGGGGAGAATTAACCTTAAGCCAATTATTTCTGTGTTGTAAATTTTTTGAGATAAGTTTCAAAGACTGCCTTGAGATATGTATTGGTGTGCATGCCTGGAACAACACTGGTTTACCTCAAGATATTTCTTCTAATGAATATTTAAAGAAAATGAATCGTATTCGGAAAACCGCTGAAGAAGAGTTTATGAAAAAGGATGAGATGATTCGGAAGCTAAAAAGACAGATTGAAAGATTGGAGAGAAATGGATATTGTTAGATGGATACTGTCTTTTTTTACCAATCGAAATTTTGAAATTCATTTCCTTCGGAGGGGTCCGGGAGGATGAATAGGAGCCGGGGCGACAGCTTCGGCTTTCTTACAAGCTGCTATTGTTGCGTTGCATATGAAATTTCTTTAGGTAAAGATACTTCTATATTCGCTTTTGAGAACGGCTCGAAGTCCACTGTTTAAGAACGATCCAAATAAAAGCCCTTTTCAACTGTGAGGGCTTTTTACTTTTCACAATCTCTATTGTTGCGCTAGCTATTGCAGTGTAGAAATATTTCCTACTTTAGCAGTGAGAACGCCCGTTTTTGGTTTAGACCAGAAACGGGTTTTTTATTGAACAATTTCATTTTAATATTATGAAGAAGATTTCTACTTATTTCCAGTGTTTTCGCTATGACGACTCCCTCCAATCTGGTAAATATCAAATTATGTGGTATAAACTTGAAGTTGACGACGTAGAAGAAAGCGGAGTTTGTTTTACAGAAGCCGAGTACAAGCAGGTTCTTGACTTTTTTATTAGGCATCCAATTAACTTTCTTTCTGAAGGGAAAAATTATTACGATTGCTCCGAGGAGGAAGGCTCATATTGTGATGCAGTTGGTTTAATACCAGATGAGAATCGATGGAGTCCGTCAAATTTCATCCTCCGGAGAAAGCCTACCTTAATTCCAGGCGCAAGACAGTATAAGTGTGTTGATGTTATCCTAACCACACTTCAGGGAGTCGATAACCATAAATACGACTTACCTTTTGATATCATCGGTCAAATAATTACCTAAATGAAATATTTTAAACCTGAGCAAGTAACCAGTCCTGCGGATTACGTTGAGGACGTGGTTAAAATCTATGACGGAGGCCAAGACTCTTTTTCTTTGGCAAAAGTTAAATGGAATGGCACTGAATCCATTGCTATTCGTTGGAATGTTGCAGAACGAGAATGGGATGACGTAGAAAAAAATAATGGAAATAAAGTTTGCGTTGGAATGCCGTCATCTCGTGGCTATCCAGTATGGTTTATATTGCCAAAGCAGCTTCTGATCCCAGGGTCCGAAATAATGGAACTTATTCGTGAACACCTCTAAACTCTATAATAAAGCCATCCGTGATGACCGGGGAATTTTTACCATTATAATTTTTAACTTCGTATGTTCCTGCATTTTAGGAGATGAGAACTGAGAAGCTAACCCGTAAAGAAATAATAGACCTGCGACTAAAAAAAGCTGGATGGGCGGTTACGGACAGGACTCAGGTGATTGAAGAGTTTGATATTATTGTTGATGATGATCGTGTGAAGGAAGCATCAACGCCCTATGCTGGTCGACAATTCAGCGATTACGTATTACTCGGCAAGGACGGAAAACCTCTCGCAGTTGTAGAAGCAAAAAAAACTACTGTTGATGCTGCTCTTGGTAGGGAACAAGCAAAGCAATATTGCTATAACATCCAAAAGAAAGCCGGAGGTGAACTCCCTTTTTGTTTCTATACTAATGGACACGACATCTTCTTTTGGGACTTGGATAATTATGCACCGAAAAGAGTTCACGGTTTTCCAACCAGGGAAGACCTTGAGCGGTATGCCTATATACGCAATAATAGAAAATCGCTAGCAAGCGAACTTATTAATACAAGTATTGCCGGACGTGATTACCAGATCGGTTCTATACGTGCGGTAATGGAGTCGATTGTAAAAAGTAATAGGGAATTTTTTTTGGTGATTGGAACACGAAAGGGCAAAAACCC